>NZ_JAABNI010000015.1:0-205290 GCF_009915995.1 Proteus sp. G2618
CATGAACCGGAGTCATAACCGCCATTACCCCGAATTGTTTTTGCAATATCATCACGGGAGTGATCTGAAAACATAGCAATGATGCTTTCAAGTGAATTATTACCACGATACATAATCTTCTTTTCTTGCTGTCTGCGTTCGACAATATGAATAGATTTATCAGTAATAACTTTGAGAAATTGCTCTGCAAGCTCTGGCTCATCACGCGTTGCAAGAGCGATTTTATTAATACTCTTTTTGATGCAAAAAACGCAGTTTCCTAAATGTTCAGGTAAATCTAGATCGAAAGGTTGCTCACTCCACCAACCCAGAATATCTTGTTTTTCAAAGTCACTAATATCCGCTAAATAGGAAACATCATCTCTAATTTTTAAACGTTTTGGCTCATCAGCCCTAATTCCTATCCATGTGTGATATTCACCAAAAGTTTCTTTGCAATAGCGAGTAAATACCTCTGTTTTCATCGTTCGAGTACAAAAAGCACCATGAACATAAGGAGTACCGTATTTACTACAAGCATCTATCCACGGTTGTAGGTCATGCCCGATTTCATCTACTGAAATAACTTTGTAGGTATTAGCTTTTCCAAGCTCTGGATCAATAACCAAACGCAAGCAAACGAGGTCAATATTCCAGTGTTTAGCAACATTACGAATAAACTCATAAGTTTTAGGGTGTTCAGCACCTGTATCCATAAACACATGTTTAATCGTGAAGTTTTCTTTAGCCGCTTTTTGTTCAAGCAAATGAACCATGAATGCAGAAGAACGACCACCAGAAAAGCTAGATACGTGGATCATTACTGAGCCTCCTGTGACATTTCAGTCGCTTGCTTCCAAATACTGTTCCATGCTTGGCGACCAGAAAACTCACTCATACGGCGAATACCTGTCTTACCTGCTAGTTCAAGCGCAATTTCTTCAATACGGTTTTGAGGTTTAGAACGAGAACCAATTAAGCGTGAGAATGCACTGTCACGTTCAACGGTATCAACTTGAACCTTTGGCTCATCCTTTGGTTTTTGACTACGAACGATCAGCTCATCAAAGTGTTTACGTAACTTACGAGGACTTAAAATGTTTTGGTGCCAGAATGAATCTTTGTTGGCCCAGTCGAACAACGCACAAATTTGCTCATGAGTCCGCCCATCGATTTGACGCATCAAACGAATATCGTTCGCCCAGTCATACCAAGTAGGCTCTAGCGCAGATGGATTCAGTTTTTTAACACGACCAAACATCCATTTTGCCGTTTTCAAATCACCTTCATCACCCCATTTCTGGAAATTAGTGCTGTAAATCACTGCTTCTGGATAACGAGTTAAAAAATCATTTTTCGGCTGGTCGCTGGATTCGTTAGAATTCTGCGACGAAGGGTCTTTAGTGATCTGTAAGTTTCTATCTGAGTTAAGATCTGTATAAAGATAGGATTCCTCACTTTCGACGTTTCCATGATTCTGCATTTCTGCGGTTTCCATTCCGCAGTTTCGACGTTCCGATTCCTCACTTTCGACGTTTCCATTCCTCACTTTCGACGTTTCAGAAATAGACGGGAAAATCATAGAGATAAGTTTATTTCCATCTATCTTGTAGTGAGTAACTGGCGTGCCATTGACCTTTTTTGTTTTGGTTTCAATCACACCAGGGAAATATTTTTTACGTAATTTATCAACGAGGCGTCGAGCTTGCTCTTCACCAGAAAGTCCGTGAATTTCTTCTGCCAGCTCTTCATGGCTTTTATAGAACCAGCCATCATCAGCACTTGATGAAACACCAGACCAGAAGACAAGTTGATTTAAAATTGCAGACAAGGCATGAGCTTGCTGATCACCTTTGAAAAAATCTAAATAGGGAACAGGTATAACAATGACGTTTTTCTGCCCTGACATGGCTTGCACAACATCAAAAATAGTCGTCATAGCAACGCCTCACTTAACTCTTGTGTATTTTTCTTTAAATCGTTGCAAGGGTTCACATTGTGGATCGTCACAACCATCAAGCATAAAAATGACGCGCTGTTTTTCTCTGTCATAACGAACAACATGAACAACGATACCCCTGTGATTTTTGTAGTAGCGATCAAGTTGGTTTGGGTTCTCATTGTTCATTGCCCGCCCTTAAACCATGTTTTGAATTGAAATCATCTACAAGCCAACGCATAAATTGGTAGTTTGTTTCTTCATAGCCTTCTGGTACTTTAATTTCATAGACAAAACGACCATCACGCATTGAAGCCCGTACTTGCGTACGGCATGCTAAGTTTGATAATCTACTCATGCTAATTTCTCTTCACACAATTGAAATTTGCAAACCGAAGCCAGCGACCGTACATCGTTGGCTTCACCCTTTCTGGATATAGCCATCTTTAATTTCTCTTTTGATGTAACGAAACAAACGCATTCATAAATGTGCGGATCTGTGAAATTAATCCATCCAACATCATTTTTATCTTTTGCTCTTCTTCGTTATCAATAACGCCATCAGCCAAGCTATCTTTCATCAATAACGCTAAACGCCCCTGCATTTCGTCAACACCACTACGCAGTGCAAACAATTCCGTTTCATCCAGTTCCGCAGGACTAATTCTGTCAACGAGTAAACGATTTGATTCACGAGCGACAAATTCAGCAAATAAAACGGTCTTAGAAATATCTTGCATCGCTAACAACTCATTTAAATCAAATGAGCGACAACCGTTTTTCTCATAAAGCTTGTTGTTGAATGATGTTAAAGACAGACCAAGTGCTCCAGCCATTGCCTCACGCCCACCAGCTGTCGCCTCACACATTTCTTTCACTACCTGTTTTATTGATTGGTTACTCATTTCCTACCACCATAGATAAATTCTTGTAGTTAACTGCTTTAAACGGTTTTGTTATTGTTTGTATAAAATTCGGGACTGTATTTAAGAGCTCCTTTAGTTAATCTATCTATTTTCAAGGCTTGTTTTTCAGGAACAATAAGCGACCATTGACAAACAGCGCTATGAGAAACTCCAAGTGCCGAAGCTGTTTTTACCGTTCCCCCAAAATGTTCTAAAACTAAACTTTTAAGCATTACACTCTCCATAAAGTAAGCATACTTACAATTTAATGTAGCAGGATACTAATGTCAATAAAATGTAAGATTACTTACATGACGAGTGTGAATTTGAGGCCAACTATGGAAACAGTAGGAGAGAGAATAAAGCAGCGTAGACGACAGTTAAAAATGACTCAAAAAGATATAGCTGAACGTGTTGGTATATCAGCGTCAGCGGTTACTCAATGGGAAAGTGACAACACTGGTTTATCTGCAGAAAGTTTATTAAAACTATCATCCGTTTTGAATTGTAATCCAACATGGTTAATGTTCGGAACAGGACTTCCTGAGGATGATGTTAAATTACAAGCTGCTATTTATAAGTCTATACCTATCATTAGTTGGGTCCAGGCTGGAGTATGGACTGAAACATACTGTGAATCAGATCCTAGTGATTACAAATATGTTGATACCAATTTAAAATTATCAGATAAAGCATTTGCACTAATCGTTAAAGGTCAATCAATGACTACATACAACGGGGAGTTGAGTATTCCTGAAGGAGCAGTGGTTATAGTTGAACCTGATTATGGTTATCTAGATGATATAAATGGAAAAATAGTTATAGCACAACAAAAAGGTAGTGATGAAGCTACTATTAAAAAACTTATTATTGATGGACCAAACAAATACTTAGCTCCTTTAAATCCACAATTTAACCCTATTCAAATAAACGGTGACTGCGTTATAGCTGGTAAAGTTAAACAAGTCATTATAAATCTAGACTGATCCCAATCTCCTCACAAAAAAGAAAGAAATGTAAGATTACTTATATTTTTTTCTTGACTTAAAATGTAAGTTTACTAATATCTATACTAAATAGTTATTGAGAATACTTATGACAACTGAACCAGTAATCATACCGCCAGCTAATTTCACTGAGGCAGATATTGTTGATTGGATGGAAGAGAAACTATCGTCTATCAGAACCCTCAGTGAGTTAAATGCAGAACGTGAAGAGCTGGTGGATAAACTAGCAAAACTGGATACTGAAATAGCAGAGTACGCAAATAAAAGTGCTATTCAGACCCAAAGAAAATGATTTTTATGTGTGAAGAGAACGTGTGAAGAGAAACAATTGTGTGGAGGGAAATTAGTTATGAGTGAGAAAACTGATAAACAAAAAAAAGTAATTGAGCTTGTTATAAACGGCACTCCAGTTTCTTTTTATGATGCAAATAATGGAAATGTAATTAGTGCACTGTCATTTTTGCATTCAGTAATTGAAACGTTAGCTGGTGATAATGCAAAGCTTCTTAGTTCTGGCTTTACTTCTCAAATCATAATCGATAAAAAAGATTCAGATAATCTAGACGCTCGCCAATTTAGCAATGAAGAACTTGGCTTATCATCTGATTGTGAAAATGGAGGGCAACAAAAGTCACCCTATAGCAATGAACCTTTTATATATACAGGCAATCTCGATTTGTTATCATTAATTGATTGGTTGAGCCATGAGCATGATAAGCTGATCGCAATCAGACATGTAATAACAAATTCAAAGAATATTTTAAATCGCATACTAGAAGAAGCTGGTGCAGTTATTCAGCATCAAAGCCTAATAAATAATCTGCACCATCACCCAAATTCCAGTTTATTTTTAGACTCCAATCAATATTCGAATGATTTGGGTTCAATTTTATCTCATTTAAATAATCACGAACTGTTTCACAAAAATTATCAGGGGATAAATATTTCAAAAGAAGAAAAACCATTTGTGGAAGTGAAAGAGAGTTAATTTGATCCATTGAATACTTATATTCAGTTAGAATCGAGTGCCTTAAAGCAGAGTCACCAACAAACTTAACGAATGGCAATTTGGTTAAATCTATTTTTTCTTTATATGTTGCAATATAAATTTCAAGAACTAACAACATGTAGGCATGTATTTTAGCACTATCTTTATCGCCAGCTTTAGAATTATCGTTTCCATATATTGCTTTATAAGCAGGAAATGTTTTCATTTGTATTTTTTCAAATAGTCTAGCAATTCTTGATATACGCATAATAAATTCTCTTGGTTGTGTAGGAACTTCCAAGAATACCACCACCGCCTGAGGTGGCAAAATAATCAGGCACAATATTTGAAGTGTGAATCCATTTTTATTAGCAACACCAGGGAAATTTAATCTCGATTAATTCGAGAGGAATTCTTATTACCTAAAAGTTGTGTGGAGAGAATAATGTCTTATATTGCAACAGCAACAAATAAACATTTCTATTATCTAGATGTACGGCTCGAAGATATAGATATTCAAGATATTGCCAATGGCCTTGCTAATGAATGTCGCTTTAATGGACAGATTGATAATTTCTATTCTGTTGCTCAGCACTCGGTATATGCAAGTTATTTAGTTGCACCTAAATATGCTTTAGAAGCCCTACTTCATGATGCCAGCGAAGCTTATGTCAAAGACCTGTCATCACCACTTAAAAAGCTATTGCCTGAATATAAATTAATTGAATTACGTGTAGAAAAGATGATCCGCAAAAAGTTTGGACTACCTGAATCTATATCTGATGCAGTTCATTTTGCTGACTTAATGATGCTAGCCACAGAAAAGCGTGATTTAGAAATTGATGTAGACAGTAACTGGTTAATGCTTGAAGGTATTCCAGCAAGTGATTTTGTTGTTAACCCACTAACACCGCCACAAGCAAAAGCCTTATTCCTCCGCCGTTTTAATGAACTTTATAAGGGAACTGAAAATGGCTAACGGATCAGTAAACAAAGTAATTCTTATTGGCAATTTAGGGCGCGATCCTGAAATTCGCTACCTGCCTTCTGGTGGTGCTGTTGCCAATTTAGCTGTGGCCACAAGTGAAAAATGGCGAGATAAACAAACGGGTGACAACCGAGAAAAGACAGAATGGCACCGTGTCGTTCTGTTTGGAAAACTCGCAGATATCGCCAGTGGCTATTTGTGCAAAGGCTCTCAAATTTATATTGAGGGCCAACTACAAACGCGCGAATGGGATGATAACGGTGTTAAACGCTATACAACAGAAATTGTTGTAAAAGTTGGCGGTTCGATGCAGATGCTAGGTGGTGCTAGTAAATCAGCAGGGTCACAGTCGGCACAGCAAAATCAGCCACCAGCTCAATCTCAAGCACAGAGTAGTCAACCACCAATGGATTTTGACGATGATATTCCATTCGCACCGATTGGGCTGATGTATCCACGCCATTTAATTAATGTGATTTAGGAGGCTTTATGTCAATTACTCCAGAATTTGTAGAATATGATGAAAATGGTTATTGGGCTCATTCAAAACTGCCATATTCCGAAAATAGTAATGAAATTATGCAGTGGGTAGCGGATAACCAATTAGAGCAACGCTGTATTTATATGAGTGAAGATGTCGGAGAGAATACACCTGTTTTCCAAAACTATTTCACTCACGGTAACCCTAATGTATCAGCTTGGATGCCAACGGAACCTCCTGGTGAAGGCTGGTTTATTGGAGCTATATACGAAAGTGAAGATGGCCCCGTCTGCCGTTGGTTACGCTCTTCAAAATATCAATTAAAAGAACAGTTTTCAAAAGCCCATCGAGAAGCTGAAAAAACAGCTTATAAATATTTCTGCGCTTGCGATATCGGCGAAGAGAGAATTCAAGCACACGAAATCTACCAGCGTATTAGAACAGCTACGCGTATAGGTGGATGATATGAAAGAACGCGGAATTATTTTTAATGCAGAAATGGTGCGCGCCATTTTAGATGGGCGTAAAACTCAAACTCGTCGCATCGTTAAAAATGTAATGCCTGATAATGGAATATGGCTAAAGAAACCGACCAAAACAAGAAGCGGCACAACTACACATGTATTGGATGCTCCAAAATATAATTTATGTCCCCTTGGTAAAGCTGGTGATCACCTTTGGGTTCGTGAAACATGGATGCCTGATGCTCCTCGCGATGGAACTTGGGGTGATGTTGAGTTTTACGGATGTAAAGACTCACAATTAAGCATGATACCTGAATGCTATCGCACTCCAGAGCATTGTATTTATTGTGCATCTTGGGATGGTGCTGAAATGATTGGCTGGACTCCATCTCTACATATGCCTCGCTGGGCTTCACGCATCACACTAGAAATTATTGATGTTCGCGTAGAGCGTTTAAAAGATGCTGGAGATACTGAGTTTAAAGCTGAAGGCTACCCTTTAGAACGTGAATTAATTGGCGGTAGTATGGACCCGTTTTGCTGGTTTCGTAATCTTTGGGATTCTGTGTCACCTACTAACTTTAAATATGAAGATAATCCGTGGGTATGGGTTATTGAGTTTAAAAGGATTTAAATGTGGGTAAACAAAAACTAATTAATCAATTACTTAATCGTATTAATTGGGATGCTCAGGATGTTGGGATGATAAGACTTAGAAATGAAGATATTGGAAATAAACTTCAAGTTCGATGCACTGAATTATGGAAAGAATTATTAAATACCGTCAAACCAACCGATGATTTAATTAATCGATTAACTGCATTCCACAATGATGTTGAATTATCAGCCAAACAAACAGGATTGTATGATGAATAAATACACCAAGCTATCTGATTTCGAGATTAATAAACGTATAGCAGAAATGAATACTGAAAATAGATATGTTTACTTTGAAAAAGAGCAAACTATTTTTAGAAAGTTTAATAATGGGCAGACTCAGAAATTTAATCCGTGTAATTATCCAGTCGATGCAATGCCAATTATTATTAAAAATAATATTGATTTATTGAATGGCGTTAATGAAAATCTAGAATTATGTGAACACCATAGTGCATACACGCTATATGATTTTAAAAAACCAATAGCCTCTGACTCATTGAAGAATAGCAAGACTATTTATCGTCTTGCTATGGAAGTTTACTTAATGATTAAGGATGCTGAACGTGAAGCCAATACTTGATATGTGTTGTGGCTCTCGTATGTTTTATTTTGATAAACAAGATGACCGTGTTTTATTTAATGATATTAGAGCCGAAGAACATATTTTATGTGACGGAAGAATTTTAAATATAACACCGGATGTTATCTCTGATTTTAAAAATCTTCCATTTCCTAATAATGCATTTTATCAGGTGCTATTTGATCCTCCTCATTTAATTAGAGTTGGTAAAAATAGCTGGATGTTTAAAAAATATGGTTCGTTAAATAAAGACTCATGGAAAGAAGATTTAAAAAAAGGATTTACTGAAGCATTTCGTGTGTTAAAGCCAAATGGAACCTTATTGTTTAAGTGGAATGAAACTCAAATACCAGTTAAACAAATATTAGCTTTAACCAATGAAAAACCAACTGCCGTTCAGCGTGTAGGGAAAAACGATAAAACACATTGGATGGCGTTCTATAAAGGAAATCAGTAAATAATTACCACCAGCATTAACTAAACTGTGTACGGACAGTGTGGAGAGAAATTATGTACTTTGAATGCATACCGATTTCTATGTATTGCAAGCTATTTGGTGAATCACCTGACGCAATAAATAAACGGTTACAAAGACAATTCTGGCATGAGGGAGTTCAGGTTTTAAAAGTGGAAGGCTCCAAGGAGCGCTGGATTGATGTAACCGAGGTGAACAAATGGGCACGAAAAAACAAGATGCAACATGCCTCCCTAGGGGAGTTGTAATTAGAAAACATAGTGTAGGAGAAACAATCAATATAGCTTTTACATATAAAGGGGTGAGATGCAGAGAACCCCTTTCAAACTTAGAAATTTCAGCGAAGAATATTAAATACGCAGAAAGACTAATAGGTGAAATATATAACAAAATAGAAAAAGGCACATTTTCTTATGTTGAATACTTCCCTAACTCATCAAAAATAAAATTATTTGGTAGTAGAAAAGCTGGGCGTAATATAGAGGATTATCTCACGGAATACTTATCAATATGTGAAACTAGAGGCTTATCCCCTTCAACAATTAATGGCTACAAAAAATGCAAGACAGCTTTAAAAAAATTGCATAGTGTTTCCGTCTCTGAATTAACACCAGCAATGCTTAAAAATTGGATACAGTCTCAATCTACATCGTTAAAAACAATTAGAAACCAACTGTCTTTTTTAAGAAGTTCGATAGATGAAGCGGTTACTGATGGTTTAATTACAATGAACCCAGTTAACTTAGTTACAGCTTCAAGATACCAATCTGATAAAAATGAAAGTAACGATAATGAGTATATTGTAGATCCCTTTTCTCCTAAGGAGATTAATGCACTACTTGAATCATCAAAAGAGCCTCAGTGGAAGAATTTATTTAGATTTGCATTTAATACAGGAATGAGAAGTTCTGAATTATGTGCGATAAAATGGAGTGATATAGATTTCCTAAATAAAATTGCTCATGTAAATTCAGCAAGTGTTGTTGGAGTTATTAAAGGAACAAAAACAAGATCAGGGAATAGAAAAATTGAATTAAATGACCAGGCTATGTTTGCACTGCAAGAGCAAAAAGCGCTGACCTTTATGAAAGGTGATGTGATTTTTGAAGATCCTAAGAACAACAAAGCATGGGCTGGTGCTGATGCAATTAGGAAAAAAGCGTGGGTACCGACATTAAGAAAGGCTGGTGTTAGATATCGTAACCCTTATCAAACCCGACATACATTTGCGACAATGCATATCAGTCAAGGGGCAAACCTATTTTGGTTAGCAAATCAAATGGGTCATAAAGGGCCTGAAATGTTATTTAGACACTATGGATCATACTTATCTGAGTATGACGGCAATACAAATATAAAATCAAAAGTAAGCAATAAGTGAACAGCGTAATGACAGCAATATGACTACAAAAGAGCCGTATTTGACACGCAAGAAAATAAAATAAAATATTAAACATATAAAACAGATGTTTATAGAATTACAGATGCGGGTTCAACTCCCGCCAGCTCCACCAAATTTGGTGGGTCAGTGATAGGACAACGATTTCAAAAACAAGAAGTTAGCGAAATCACCAAGACTACACACTGACAACAAAAGGACTTGAAAGTGCACGCGAAATGCACGTGCATTTGAATAAAGAACCCTAAGGGTAACTCCTTAGGGTTTTCTATTTGTAACAAAGTGTAATAAATTATTTCTTTCAATCTCTACATTAAGAAGAACTCTAGAACAATATTAATTCATTAATTTTGAAATAATATGCATATCATCTAATTCCCTTACTCAACATACTAGAAGACAGCCTCTTTTATTTATATCTCCCTCTAGCTCCTTATTGTCGGATAGATGTAACCCACAATAAGGAATATTAAAAATGAAAATGACCTCACGCAAAAAAGAGATAATAGAATTATTTAAACCCGACAATCTTGAATGGGTAACCGGTGAAATTGGCTAAAATAGAAACAATAAAAAATATTGAAAATAAGAATTATTACCATTAAAATAATGATTTATATGTTAGTGCTCGTTACATATTAGGGTCTAGATATGACTAAAAAATACTATATAAATAACATGTTTTGGGGTTATTTTATGATGTTGGTGATGGTTTATCTTAATTATAACGATCACACTGTTGAAGGTGTATTAATGCTAACTTTAAGTATACCTAGTGCTATTCTTTTTCCTTTCTCCAAAATTCTTATCGAAAATTTCGCATTAAAATATACAACAAAAAAATTCTGGAATACTGGGTTATTTATTAATACTCCGGCTAAGCATGGTGGAGTAGCTCTATACCACTTATTTTGTTTTATATTTTCAATTCCATTTAGCATGATATATCTAGCTATATATTTCACAAAAAATAGGATAACCAATTAAAACCGATTATCCTATTTTCCTACATATTAAATACAGATCGCACCACTAACTTTTTCAACCAATGCATCATCAATCAAGGCACCTATTGTTGAGATGATTAGGGCATACCCTAAAATTCCAACAGGTCCGCCTATAATTAAACTAAAGGCAAAGGCCGTCAATGCCACCGCAGTTAGGCCAACAGTAATTGAAGTTGCTTTAACAAAAAATGGACGCCAATTTCCCGTTTTAACTGCATTTTTAAATTCAACAAGTAATTCCACTGCATTAATAGCGTGGTTGGTATATCCAAGCCCTTTACTAAATTTACCTAGGTTTGAAGCTAATTGTTTTGCATCAATAGATTCTAATGCTTTTATAATTGCGGCTCGATCTTTAGCATTAATTTTATTATTAATATTCTGCCCATATTTCTCATATGTACGTAAAGCATCTTCTACATTTCTGATTATTTTCCCTTTAGATTGTTCGGCTAACTCTCTAGATAATTGCGCTGCCTTTTTACCAAATTCCTGTGTTGCTTTTTCGTAAAATGAAATTGTGAATTTCACGCTATCTTTGATTTCATTAAATTCTTGCTCTTGCTGAGGGCGCGGATCTTTATCCTTAAGTTTAATTGCAGGAAAACCCGAATAAGCATATAAAGGTGGTAAATTTGAATTTCTAGGAAACACAATAATTGCATCATTAAATTGATGTGGATATGATGCTTCTATCCTTTTACTTTCTACTTTATTAGGTAATTCTACTTTTTCTGGATATGAGAACTTTTTATTTTCATTTGAATATTTTTGAATAATATTCCCTTGTAAACCAAGTCCACTATAAGAATCTACTGGTAAAAGCGCATATTCTACTCCCAAATTTTTAATATCCATAAGATAGCCATTGCCAATATAATTGGCTGGATACACAGGTACTTCTTTCGTTACCAATACACCATCGGTTCTAACTAACGCTACACTCGCTTTATTATTTTCTTTAATTACAGCCATTCTTACATTAACATTAACTGTACCGTTGTTTTTTGCAATTTCATTAAGTTTGCTAGACATTAAGTCAGGATTATTAATTAAGTTTTCTGCAAGAATAGTAGACATAAGATCAAACTCATTGAATGAATTATTATCAAATTCACTAAATTCCATAAATTTTACAGAGTTTACACTATTATCATCAATACTATTTTCTTTACTGTATAAACTAATAACAGACTCTACCAATTTATCTTGAACTAAATTAACAGCTTCTTTTGTAAGAAAATATTTCTTTTTAAATGTTTCGAGTTGCTCAATAACAACACCATTAAAATGCATTACACCTTTATTGGTAGCTAATTCTCTATTATTTGAGCTATTAGTTAGTTTCTTATTATTACTAGAAATAATAACAGGCTTTTGTGGTTTGTTTACTTTAAATTTAGTATTTGGATTAAAAGGTGATGACCCATCATTACCCATATTAGGAAACGGGTGTTTATCTTTATTACTGTCATTGTTAGTAGGTATTTTTGACCATGGAAAATAATCTGATTTAGCCGGCGCCACAATTAACTTATCTACTCCATTATTTACAACCCAACCCCCAGCTCCCATTTTCATCAGCACCTCCTGTAGTGTCATAAACAGTACCATTTTGCTTTATGTCTCGAATAATGTATTCAGGAAGATCAGGGTACTGATCAACATTAGCTCTTGTTACAATCATTTAAATTCCTTTTTATATTTAATAGCACACAATCACTGTATGCAAATACAGTGCAATCAGTAATAATCGTAATACAATTGTCTTATTTCGGCCACGTTCGGAATGGTTATCATTAGTATTTAATTCTTCCTTGAATTAAATATATTTGATTATTTACTGATTTCTGGTGCGCTATTGGTGTCCTGATTTTCTTTCTCTTCCACTTTCTGCGCTTCTTCCATATCACGCATTCGCACATTATAGATTGATTGCTCTGGCATCTGTACACGAACGGAAATAAAACGTCCATGAGGCAGTGAACAATTGAAAATGATTCAGTTTTTTTTTGGTTGTTTCTAAGCTGCCTATGCGGCAGTGAACTTTTTCTAACGCTTGGCGTTAATGTTCCGTCTTTTCTAAGCTGCCTATGCGGCAGTGAACATTAACACGCGGTTATTATATAAGGGCGAAAATTTCTAAGCTGCCTATGCGGCAGTGAACTAAGCCAATTTTTGAACGCTTATTTTTATTACTTTCTAAGCTGCCTATGCGGCAGTGAACGAGGAGTAAACTTGTTCGAGATTTCGCAGACATTTCTAAGCTGCCTATGCGGCAGTGAACAATAGCATTATCGTGAAAAAACAAGCTAAAGCAAGGTGTTAGCAACGTTTAACTATTTTTACCTTATTAAAAATGTCAATGTATAGAATATTGTTTTTATTGCAATTTTTAAAGAATAAAAAATAAAAGGGTTAAGCATTGAATATTTATATTAAAACTAAAGTACAACAATCTGCTTTCTTTTTTCTTTCTGACTCGACCTATAGCAAGAAAATATGCTGATATTACTCAATTGCAAATTCAATTTGTTATAGGTCGATACAAGCTCCAGCTACAACAATGGTTAATCAACTACCTTCTATGCCCTACAAAAAGAAACTGCAAAGGTAATGTCACGATATCTAACGCTAATGTTACTGGCAGTAAGACTCGAGCAGATCTTGGACCAAAAAACTCCTGCTTATATTGGTAAAACTCAACTTTGAATGGATGATAGAATTGCATTAAATAGGTTATATCTTGCTCTTTATTTTTTTTATGTATAGTACCGACTAAATTTTGTATCAATGCTGAACACATCTTTGTATTATCATTACATGAAAAGCCGTATTTTATGATTGCCATTTTATCCTTTTCTTCAGTCCAACGATAATTAAGTTCCATTCTTCCTGAAAACTCTTTTCTTTTTGGATCAATAACAAATTGAGCTTGTTGTTCAACGATAATTTTGTCTCGGAATATAACCGGATCTTTCAACATACTTACGATATTATCACCGCCACTACTCAGTAAGTAGTCAAAATTTTCCCCAACAAATACCCACCCAGTATTTCCATTAATATCATTCGCTAACGAAAGAGCGATAATAGTATCTGAACCCCAATTAGATTTATGATAATCAGGATCACGGCCAGTAGTATATAATAAACCAAATGATAAACAACCAGATAGCATAGAACAAACAAGTGAAATACTTATTAATCTAATCATAGTTAATTTGATATTATATCTTTTAAACATAGAGAAAATCCTTTTATTCAAAGCAAAAAATTATTAATCTTATAAGTGAATACCCATCTATAACATACTAGCCATTTAATCTGAGTACGCCATATAACTAAATCCTAAAAATAAACAACGCTTAGTAAATACTATAAACTACGTAATTTTAATTTCTGCCATCTACATTATCGAAAATATTTTAACGAAGAGATAAGTTAAAAATTTAGTCATCATTTATAATTTATTAACCTTCATTCTATTGCCACCTTTCTTTAAAATGACAACGTAATAATAAAAAATCAACTAACCAATCACTGCACATAAATACTTTAAGATAGGGAAATACACCACCAATGATCATACCGAAGCCAACAGAACCCAGATAAGTAGCAGTGGAGAAAATAATATCCGCACACGCTTGGAATTAAGGGCGTACCTATATGATCATAATGCTATCAATGAAGATAAAGATCGTAATTTCGAACCTTTTGTGGAAACAAACTGGATTTATAACAGTAAACAATATGGCGTGAAAATGGATGGTAAACAGTTTAATGTCACCGGAAACCGCAATGTCGGGGAAGTGAAAATTGGTATTGAAGGTCAGATCAATAAAAATCTAAATTTATGGGGAAACGTCTCTCAACAGATCGGGGATCCTGGTTATAGCGATGCACAGGAAGTATTTGGTATTAAATATATGTATTAATTTTTTATCGTATCCTTATCTATAATTAAGCGGTTTGTATCCGTATCGATACAAACCGCTTTAATTTATATGGACTGATTTTTATTCAATTTATAGAAAATAGGTAATCATTAATATAAACATGGAAAAGATACTATAAACCAACACCTATTTTTATTAACAAAAAACATTTAACTAATAACTATGTGAATAATTTTTGTATCTGTATCCTTGAGATTTCATACACTCAGCTATTAGCTCTGGCTTTTCATTTGAACTTACTTTGGCAATACCAATATCATACTTACATTTTGCTAATATATTTTGAGAATTTTCATAACTTATGCCTTCCTTATACCAACCAGGGCCAACAACACACCCATTTAATATAAACATAGATATAAATAAAAAGTATTTAGTGTTTATTTTCATAATTTTTAAAAAACATATGATAGGCCGATTATATTTACTAATCCATATTTTTGTTTTGTAATTGGACTATCTGCCATATCACCAAACAAATAATAACCACCTGATTTTAGATTAACAAAGAGTCTTTCGCTTATTTTATAATTCACTCCAATTAAAACACCGGCATCTTTAATTCCAGAGTTTGGTGTATAAATAGAGTAATCAGAATTAAGTGACTGCTTTTCCGTGACACCAAAATAAGCCTGACTGTAATTTTTGTTTATATATCTTGTAGATATATTAGAGTCAATAGACCAATTTTTATTTATCTCAAAATGTGAATTAATTCCAAGTTCAAACCGAGTAGCATTATCAATATTTTTTCCACCATAATCTCGATGGCCAAGTGCGGTCAGTGAATTTATATAAAAAGAATGCCCTACAATACTATAACTCAGTTCAACACCTGCACCTGCGGCTCCTTTAAGATCTCCCATTCCTTTTAAGTCTTCGTTTTTATCACTAGAGAAGCCGATTTCTTCCTTACGCCCCTGCATATACGTTCCAAGTAGTGCAATATGAATATTATCAAAAAGATTAAATTGCCACCTCGCGCCACTAGTACCTATACTGAATAGACCAAAACTATTTGTTTCTGTTGTATATTGCAACATAGCATCTGGAATTAAAATATACTTATCCGATCCTTCGTATGGCGAAGACATGCCAATACCTGCACCTATTTTTAACTCACCAGCATAAGAATTCGAGCACAGAAAAACACCAAAAATGGGGATTAAATATTTAAATGACATATATATTCCATTCTTTATTAAAAAATTATTTATTTAATTGACTTATTAAGGACACTCTTGATTTTTCGACATATAACTTAAGACCGTTAGCGTCATAAAACGCTTTTTCGTCCCCATTATTTAAATTTTTTATTTTATCCAATAAATTAAATCGGTCTCCTTTACTAGCAATAAATATATCCACTTCTTGATTATTTAATATTTGGTAGCTGTAATGAAGATCACTAACAATATCTGGATAATTAAGGTTATTAACCAAGTAATATCCCGGTGTTGCTAAACTATCCGCATAAATAAGTATGTCATTATTATTTAATTTAACTTTCCAGGAAGTACTTCCTGGCAAATGCCCAGGCGTTAGTAAAGCAGTAAAAACAACCCCAGAAAGCTCAAAAGATTCATTATCATTTAATATTAGATCCACCTTCACTGGAGGAAATAATAATGCATTACCTAAAGCAAAGTCATTAGCACCACCTAACGCTAATTGTTCTGCATTTATTGTATTCGAAATAACACTGGCACCACTTATTTCCTTTAGCTTTCTTATACCACCAGCCTGATCTAATCTTGCATGGCTATTAAGAATATATTTAACATCCTTAATATTAAAACCTAATTTTTCAATATTACTTTGGATTAATTCTGCGCTTTCACTTAAACCAGCATCAATAAGAACATGACCTTCCTCTGTGGTGATCAATATCGAAGTTAAGTTTTTTGTTCCCACATACCAAACTTGAGGCGCTATTTTAAAAGGTGCTATAGGTTTAGCCCATTGTTTAAATATACTTTTGGGTGGTGCTGTTGATAAAGGTTGTTCAGGATGCAGCGATGCATGGACTGCGATTGGCGTAACCAATCCTTGCATATAAAGCAATGCAATTAATGTTAGCTTTTTCATATATACCATCATTTGTTTGTCATTAAGCCGAGATAATAGTATAAATAAATTGAATCCTGCTCATTTATAAAGAGACAAAATGAATCTAGCTCAATTTGATTTTAATCTCCTCAAAGTGCTCTATGCATTGCTTTTGACAGGAAGTACGAAAGAAGCGGCTCATAAACTAGGAGTTTCACCATCAGCGGTAAGTCATGCATTAAGTAGACTACGCTTAACACTGGGTGATCCTTTATTTAAACGAGAAAATAATATTCAAGTCCCCACACCATTTGCTTTAACGCTAAAAGCAAAATTGGTTCCTCTTTTTATTTCTCTAAATGATGATCTATTTACCGATACATTTGATGGCTCAAGAAATTTTAAGGTGGTTTGCCCCCCAGCTTTAATGGATATTATTACCCCAACACTATCTAAACTCTCTTTTGAGTTGGACTTTTATGCTGAGTGTATTCCATATCAACGCCGCTCTTGGCGAGAAGAAGTGCTTGATGGTACTGTAGATTTAGTCTTTGCTGTTGGCGGAGATCAAAACCCAGTATCGTCTTTAAAATTTGAAACTATAGGAACAAGTAGGCTCATAATTATTTATGGAGAACCATTAAGATCCTCTTTAAAAGATATTGACGATTTTAGTCTTGAACAATTGGTTTCTTATAAACATGTCTATTGTTTACCTTGGTCTCAAGATGATAATGAACTTGATAGGCAATTGCGTAGAAGAGGATTATTTAGAACAATCGGATTTAAATGTCCTGAATACGCACAAGTTATACCCGCTATTAATAGTTGCCCATATATAGCTGTTGTGCCTGAACCGTGGCTAGAAAATCAACCGTTCAAACATACTGTTTATAAAATTAAACTTGTTGATAGTCTTGCTATAGGCAATTTATTTATGATGAATAGAAAATCAATGCTACCGTGGAAGAAAAAAATTATATCATCAATTAAATCAAAAATTGCTATGTACTATAAACCTACTAACCAATAACGGCGTGTAGACATTTTTACAAAAGAAATATCTATATACGAGTGGATAAAATTTATTAGGTAAGGGCCCTAGCTTTGATACTAGAGCCTATTAGGAATAACTTGATATAAAATACCGCAAGTAATTTAAAGAGTAATAATTTTCGAACCTATCATTGTCGCTTTTCCGCCCACTCTCACTCGACTGATCGTATTTTCCGTTGAATCAATAATAACCTGAATAAGAGAGGAACATTGCATTGCACGCCCTTGCTCTAATAGAAAATGGGTTTTATGAGGGAAAACATACTTAACAAGATAACAGCCTAAAGCGCCACTAGAACTCCCTGTTGCAGACTCTTCATTGATACCATATAAAGGTGCAAAGTTGCGACAATGTGCAGCAGTTTCTTTATCTTGGCTAAGCTCGAAAACATGAAAACCGATAGTATTAAATTCACGACTTAGATTTGCTATTGTATCAAAATTAGGCTTTAGCATATCTAATTGCCCAAATTGCACGGGGATCAAAATATCGGATAATCCCGTTGAAAATATTTCAATGGGCAAACCGGTTTCTAAGATAACTTCGCGATTTATTCCCAACGCAGCAGCCACAGCGTCAACACTTGGAGCTTGTCGTGAAATGGGTAGTGTTTGCTCCATAACGACATTTTCAGTATCAATCGCTACGCTTAAAATACCTGCTTTCGTTTTTTGTGTGTAATGACCAGAAGCCAATAAGTTGAGTGAAGATAAAGTGAAAAAGACGGCTAATGTAGCATGACCACAGAAATCAACTTCTCCTTCTGGAGTGAAAAAATCAACCTTAAAATCAGTCTCTTCGCCTTGATAAACAAAGGCCGTTTCAGAAAAGCCGACTTCTTTAGCAATAGCCATTTTCTGTTCATTGCTTAATTGAGGGGGATTAAGTACTACGCCAGCAGGATTGCCACCTTTATTATTTTTAGTAAATGAGTTTACAAGGTGTACTTTGATCTCGTGCTCTACTGAGCGTATAACTTCATTTTGCATATATTTCTCGCATTGCTTCAAATAGCATTAAGTCTGTGTGTAAAAAAGTGTTCTAACTCTATCTGGTCTAACTCTATTTAAATATCTTGTTTTTTAGTATTAGATAAGATGCTCACTAATTAGGGTAAACTTCCGATACACTATCTAACCCTTGCGGTCTTTGTTCAAATATGACGCTTTTCTTACCATCCTCTCGGATAATCTTTAAGATATAGATACTATCAAAATCACTATTTTTCCATTTAGGGATTAATTTAGGATCTCCACCCTCTTGTTTCATGATATCTCGTGCAACTTTAACTAAATTATCGTGCTCCCATGCAATAAAAATAACTGAATTTTCATATTGCTGACTAAGCAGATCTTCGCGTAATTCTTTTATCTCTTTAGCATGATATTGAAGATGGATAGGCAATGAGGTTTTAATGGCGAGAGGAGTAATTGTTTGAAGTGAACGTAATGAATTACCTAATTTACTTTGTTTAGGCGCAGCAGCGAATAATGCATCAGGTTTGCCAAATTGATTTATAAGCACATCAGGTAGCGCCAATGCTCTATTTAATCCTTTACAGGTCAGTTGCCCACTATCATTATCAGGTTTTTCACCATGTCTTATAAAGACAAGTGTTTGATCGGAATACGCCATATGACTAAATCCTAAAATAAATATGCTCAAAAATATAAATACACTGCGCATACAGCGTTACCTTTAAGTCGATTGAGTATAAGAAATATGGAGTGTTAAAACACATCTAACAGTAACCATAAACTCACCTGTTTTAAGTCATCCAGTCTATCATAACCAAAAGCATTTCAGAGGTGAGCGAGTCTTAGATAGCGTACATTTAGCCACTATTATAATCTCTTTTACCTTTATTCTACCTTCTAAACCCCTCAAGATTAATTAACAAATATTAAAATCGATCAAACAATTGTTAACGGAAAATAAAGGATCTCTTTAATTTTTAATTACTTTTTGTTTAGTTTTATAAAGTTGAATGAAACTTAAGTACTAAGCACATTTAGATAAAAAAAGGGAGGAGATCTCTTTTTCACAATAAAAATAGTGTGTTAAAAATCAATGCAAGCCTTTTTATCTCCCTTTATTTGGTTTAATGACTAAAGTTCTGTCACTGCTTACCGATACTGTTTGTTCTTCAATAAGTTACCAATACTTATTAATTATTATTTATCCAGGGTTAAGCATGTTCTTTAAAAACTTTAAAATTCGTACAAAGTTAACTATCGCATTTACAACTTTTGTGATGTTAATTATGTTGGGTTCCGGTTTCGCATTAATGGGTTTAAACAGTGCGAATCAAGATATTCATAATGTCGTTGATGATATCTATCCAGCCACAGTCAAAGCCAATTTACTGATTAATAATTTCAATGAATTTATTATATTCCAGCAACTCACTATGCTTGATGAGCAAGGAAGTTTAGCGGCTGAGCAAGAGAGCAAAAAAGCAGAGATCACCGCTAAAGTTGCACAATTGCTGAAAGAATTAGATGAAACCACACACGATGCTGAGTCAAAAAAAATCTTAGCTGAGGTTTATGATATTCGTCAGCAATATATAACCTCTCAAAACTTTGTTGTGAAGGCATTTAATGAAAATAACAGACACGCCGCAGTCAATGAACTGATCACGAAAACTTCCGCTATTCAGTTAAGGTATCGCGATAAAATATTAGAGTTTATCGAATTACAAAATAAAAAGATGGAAGAAGCAGGCAACGCAGTTGAAAGTGACTTTATTGAAAAAAGAATATTTTTAGTATTATTAACTCTTGTCAGTATTGTTGTGGGCAGTATTTTAGGCTGGTTTATTACTAAAGGTATTACTCTCCCATTAGAGAAGGCAATCAACTTTGCAAAAGCCATTGCAAATGGCGATTTAACACAAGAAGTGAAGACTGATTATCATGATGAAGCAGGGATATTATTACGAGCCCTTGCAGAAATGAAAATGCACCTATTAGATGTTGTGCAAAATGTACAAAACGGCGCTGAAAATATTTCGTCAGCAGCAGAGCAAATTACTGCTGGTAGCCAAAACTTAGCGGCAAGAACAGAAGAACAAGCAACCTCCGTAGAAGAAACCGCAAGCTCAATGGAGCAAATGACATCAACGGTTAAAAATACTGCAGAGCATACTCTTGATGCAATTAATGTCGCTGAAAAAACTGAAATCGCTGTGCACCATAATGGCGAAATGATGCTCCAGCTGACAGAAAAAATGAGAGCAATTAATAGCTCATCATCTCAAATGACAGATATTATTAACTTAATTGATGCCATTGCATTCCAAACGAATATTCTTGCACTAAATGCTGCTGTTGAAGCCGCTAGAGCAGGTGAACACGGTAAAGGTTTTGCCGTTGTTGCTGGTGAAGTCAGATTGCTGGCACAAAAAAGTGCAGACTCCGCTAATGATATACGCACTCTTATCGATAATTCATCAACTCAAACACAAGAAGGCATGGAATTAGTTGAGCAAGCTGGCTCACAAATCCAAAAAATGATCACCGATGTTGAAGAGATCAGCGCATTATTACGAGAAATTGGGCAAGCAAGTAATGAGCAAAGCGATGGTATATCACAAATCAATAATGCTATCAGTCAGCTTGATTCAACAACGCAACAAAATGCAGGATTAGTAGAAGAATCCGTGGCTGCTGCAAGTTCACTTAATGAACAAGCACTTAATCTGAATAAATTAGTGAATTATTTCCAGATCCGTCGCGCCTAGTGCACTCTTTAATTCATTTATATATCAAGGCCACTCAATAAGATAAAAGAGTGGCCTTAAAAATAAGGCCGCTGGTTAACGATGTGACTATAATACAGTCAGACAAATTGCAAGTATTATCCTAGCTACAATTTTAAAGTACCAGATAGATAATCCGCAAAACTATCAATAAATACTCGAATGCGTTGACTTACCACTCTATCATTATAATAAACTGCACTAAATGCCAAAGATACTGGGTGTAATTTCTCGCGGAATAATTCGCCCCCCCATCCCTATTGAAGATCCTCTGTCAGTATAAAATCGGATAAACAAGCAATACCTTCACCATTAATACATAAGCGTCTTAGTGTCTCACCACTATTTGATGATACCCCTTCAGGAATATCAAACAATGCTCCAGGTTTAATCTCATCAGTGAATATTGGTGCATTTAATTTAGGTAATGCTATTGGGGCCGTTATTGCTGAATTGCTTTAAAGTACAGTTATAACATTGTCAATTTAAGCGCGACCTTAGTTGGAATTATTGGTTTATTACTGGTTTTTTCTCAATTTAAAGTCAAAAGAGAGTCACAAAAAAGCTTGGCTTACTCTTTACCCCCCTATTCGTACACACTAAAAAAAGGAACCTAGCTCACACTTTGGTTCTTTTTTTTATCTGTAACAACCTCGGTAATAAAATGTAAACAATTTTACCAATATCAGACAAACTGTTTGTATTTGCCAACTTATTTCAGAGGTAATGGCAAGCGTCAAATGTTAAATCCTAAAACATCGCTAACATAATCGCTGATTTCCGTTATCAAAACAGGGCTATTTAATGATGAAAATAATCTTTTCACTATTAATGTTCCCATAATAATCTGGGGATAATGCCACTTATTGTGAGGCAAGATTATAGAGTTAAAAAGAGACAGCAATACATCCACACACTAAAGAAAACATTTCGCTAGAGATTATTACGTAGTTAAAACAAAAATAATTATCTACCAATTCACTTTTTAATCACTTTTTTTCTCCTATATTTGTATGACAATTTTTAAAGTGAAATTAATATCTCATCGAAAAATGAGGCTGTAACTTCAAAAATATTTCACAACCTATCTTTGTTCTATAACAATCAACTTAAACACTTTAAAAAAGGTAACAAATATCATTAAATAAATATTTTTCTATCATTAGAAATAATTTATTTCACACTTTCTGAAGTATAAAAAAGAACAAAAATAAACTTTTCATTTTTATCGATACGATCAAGATCACTTTACCTATACCTTTAGTCGCATAAAATTAGAAAGAAGCATTCTCATTTACTATTTATCTCACTCATTATATTTTCATTATCTACCTGATTTGTATTACAATTAATATTAGCGACAAACCTAGCAATTTCACGACTCTAGAGCTCAAAAGAAGTCAATCATTGATGATAAATTTATATTGTTATTTATTTAAACATTTAATATAAAAATATTAATTTTGTATAATTAAAATTACCAAATTAAGGAATAAAAAAAGAAACCAATAATAATTAATTATAATTTATATAATAGGTAAAAATATTTACACATTAGAACGAAAAATAAAATTATATTTTATCGATAAAAAACAAGAAAAAAACAAGAAAAAAAAACAAGAAAAAATAAGTTAACTTTCAATATAAAAACGAAAAATAAAATCAAATAACAGTATATTAAAGATAAAACAAAATAAAACATAAAAAAAGGGAACAAATATTATAAAAGTAAAATAATAAAAAATTAAAATAATTTAAAAGATTAACTTTAGAATAATTAAATATTAAAATAAAAAACTTTTAGTTTATTTGTTAATTAAATAGCCGCCCAAATAACTCATTAATTTAATTTATGTATATTCTGGGTGTTGATAGCCATTTTCATCATCAAAAATGGCGTTTTAGACTTAAGTTCATCTTTTTATTACATAGCTAAAACTACCAATATCGCTCTTTTTTTCATCTAAAACCAATTTGATAACAACATTAGCAATCTAATTACATTGACAAACATCAAAAAACACGACAATTAACAAGCAAATAATGAGAAAAAAGGAATTTTTTTATATTTGTCACACAATTGATTTTATTCTATTACATATCAATAAATATTCCCTACAATAGCCAACTAATCTAACCTGACAATTTCCTAAGTAATGATATCTTTCATTGTTTAGGTTAGTAACTATCTTTTTTTATTTATGATTTATCGTTTCAGCAAAGTAGAGCTTTAATAAAACCTAGTACCCTACACAATTATATAATGAGCAACTTATAGGTTTGCTAACGCAGTTATAAACGATAAAAATTGCAAACTTAAGGATAAAAATAATCATGTCAGACTACTTATCATTCTTATTAGGCATTGTACCTTTAGCGGTTTTGATTTTTATGATCTTAAAAATGAAATCAGCCGTTCACCATGCTGTGCTTGTGTCTTTAGTGATAACTGTTGCACTTGCTATTTTCCATTGGAACAACACCATTCAATTTGCTTCAGTCTCTGTCCTTTATGGTGCAGTTAAAGGATTGTGGCCGATAATCATTGTGATTCTTGCTGCTATTTATAGTTATAACTTAATGCTAAAAACAGGCGGCATGGATGTACTTAAAGATGTACTCGCTGGAATAAGTGATGATAAGCGAGTACAAGTTCTGCTTATCTCATGGTGTTTTGGTGGCTTTCTTGAAGCAGTTGCGGGTTACGGTACTGCTGTTGCCATCCCTATCGGTATTTTAATTGCACTCGGATTTGATCCTTTTAAAGCCGCCGTTGCCTCTTTAGTTGCTAATACTGTTCCTACTGCGTTTGGTGCAGTCGGTATTCCAGTCTCTATTTTGGCGCAAAATACAGGGCTTGATGTATTAGTACTGAGTAAAACCATTATTATTCAGTTGGGATTATTCAATATCTTGTTACCTTTCGTTATTGTTGCCATTGCGGGTGGCGGAATTAAAGCGATTAAAGGTGTCGGATTTATTACCTTAATGTGTGGTATTAGTACACTAATCCCTCAATATATCGTTGCTGCTAATTTAGGTGCTGAATTACCGGCGTTTGCAGGCAGCTTAGTCAGCTTAATTGTGGTTATTTTCCTTGCTAAACGCATGAAAAACAGTGGTGACAAACAAAAAAATGTCAAAAAGCACACTGGGAAAGAGTTGTTAGTAGCAAGTTCTATTTATCTGTTTACCTTTATCTTTATCTTAGCGTGCTCACCTTTATTTCCTGCGCTCCAAAGCATGGCGGGCGCAATTTCCACAAAGATCCCATTTGTATTAAGTGAAACACAAACGGAATATCAAACTATTGCTTGGTTAAGTACTCCGGGTGTATTGATTATTCTTGCAAGCTTTGTGGGTGGCACCATTCAAGGTGCAAGTATTTCAACACTTATCTCTGTTCTGGTTAAAACCACTATCCAACTGAAAAATTCCATTATTGCTATCACGGCAATCGTAGCGATGGCAACTGTTATGGATTTCAGTGGCATGATTGGCAGTATTGCTGAAACCTTAGTCGATTTCACAGGTGCAGGCTTTATCTTTATTGCTCCAGTGATCGGTGCATTAGGAACCTTTGTAACAGGTAGTGACACCAACTCTAACGTGCTGTTCGGTAAGTTACAAACCAGCGCAGCAGCTAAACTTAATATTGATCCATTCATTCTGGCCGCAGCCAATACCTCTGGTGCAACGGGCGGTAAAATGATTTCACCGCAAAGTATCGCCATTGCTGTTTCAGCGACAAAAATGGATGGTCAAAGCAGTGCCATTATGCGTGAAACCTTAAAATATTGTATTGCTTATATAATTATTCTTGGCGCAAAAATTGGCATTATTTATCACCTAATGAACTAATTAATAAGGAAAAGGGAGCGTGTTTACTCCACTCCCTTCTCCTCTTATAACGAAGCAATAAAAGAATTTTATCTTTAGTAAAAATGACAACATCTGAGCGATGTTTTGGAGTTCGATTAATGAAAGTTAATTTTTATGCGACCTGTCTTGGTGATGTTCTGAAAGCAGATTCAGCCCGAGACACGGTCTTGTTACTTGAAAAATTAGGCTGTGAAGTCTTATTTCAAGAACGCCAAGGTTGCTGTGGTCAGCCAGCGCTTAATAGCGGTTATGTAAATAACGCGAAACCTGCCATGAAATCGTTAATTGAAACATTGGAAGTGAACGACTATCCCATTATTTCACCCGCTGGCTCTTGTACTTATGCCATTAAAGGTTATCCAACTTATCTTGCTGATGAACCTCAATGGGCATTACGGGCACAAGGTGTCGCCGATCGCCTTATTGATTTAACCAGCTTTATTGTTAACACACTTGGTGTTGTCGATGTAGGTGCTCGCCTTCCGGGTAAAGCTGTTTATCACCCATCATGCAGTTTAACCAGAAAGTTAGGTGTTGTAAGTGAGCCTTTAACGCTATTAAAACATGTTGAAGGTCTTGAAATGTTGCCTTTTGCAAATTCAGAAACCTGCTGTGGCTTTGGGGGTACCTTCTCCGTGAAGATGTCTGAAATTTCGGGTGAAATGGTGACTGAAAAAGTAAAACATATTATGGATGTGAGCCCTGATTATGTCATTGGTGCTGACACAAGCTGCTTAATCAACATTCAAGGTCGTTTAAGTCGTGAAAAGCGCCCTGTAAAAGTGTTGCATATTGCACAAGTTTTAATGAGCCAATAAGGGAGCCTGCTTATGTCTATCAAAACCAGTGATATAGATTTCAGACCTCGTCTAGAACATGAAATGAAAGACACAATCATGCGTAATGCGGTTGTTATGGCGCAAGAACGTATTGGGGCTAACCGTCAAATCATGGTGAAGGAGCTAGGTAATTGGGAAGAATGGCGTGATCGCGCTGAACAAATCCGTAACCATGTTCTTGAAAACTTAGATGCTTATCTCTATCAATTGTCTGAAAAAGTGACTGAAAATGGAGGTCATGTTTATTTTGCAAAAACAGCAGAAGATGCCTCTCGTTATATTTGTGAAGTTGCCAAGAAGAAAAACGCGAAGAAGATTGTAAAATCTAAATCCATGGTCACCGAAGAAATTGGGATGAATAAAGCCTTACAAAATGAAGGCATTGAGATCATCGAAACTGACCTAGGTGAATATATTCTTCAATTGGATAACGATCCACCGTCGCATATCGTGGTTCCTGCGATCCACAAAGACCGTTATCAAATTCGTAAAGTATTAAATGAAAAACTCAATTACGAAGGTAGTGAAACACCGGAAGATATGACGCTTTTCATTAGACAACGTATTAGACAAGATTTCCTTTCTGCTGATATTGGTGTCACAGGCTGTAACTTTGCTGTGGCGGAAACAGGTACTGTCTGTTTAGTCACCAATGAAGGTAATGCAAGGATGACCACAACATTGCCTAAAACCCATATAGCAGTTATGGGTATGGAACGTGTAGCCCCCACTTTTGAAGAAGTCGATCCACTGATAACCATGTTATGTCGTAGCGCTGTTGGCTCACGTTTAACCAGTTATAACACTTGGGTGACAGGTCCTCGTGAAGCAGGCAATGTTGATGGTCCTGAAGAGTTCCATTTAGTGATTGTGGATAATGGTCGTTCTGAAATTTTAGGCTCACAATTTAAAGATATTTTACGTTGTATTCGTTGTGGTGCTTGCCTTAATACGTGTCCTGCATATCGTAATATTGGTGGTCATGCTTATGGCTCAATTTATCCGGGCCCAATTGGTGCTGTAATTTCACCACTATTAGGAGGTTATAAAGATTTCCACGATCTCCCTTATGCATGCTCATTATGTAATGCTTGTAATGTGGTTTGCCCAGTCAAAATTCCTTTAGCTCAGTTGATTTTAAAACATCGTCGAGTAATGGCTGAAACAGGTTTAACACCGAAAGCAGAGCGTCGAGTCACTGGTATGTTTAACTACCTCAACTCACACCCAGCTCTTTGGAAAGTGGGTATGAATGTTGGTGCGAAAATGGCGGGATTAATGATCAAAAATGGTTCTACACCAATCAAAATCAGTGTTTTGAATGATTGGATGGAATCGCGTGATCTTCCTAAACCAGATGGTTATAGCTTCCGTAGTTGGTTTAAACGCCATAAAGCAGAAGGAAAAAAATAATATGTTAAACGAACAAAACCGTAATGAATTTCTGCAAACTATTGCTGAAAAATTAGGGCGTCCTATTGCGCATAAGCCACAGCCACAGCCTACGCCGATTAATGATTTAGCGAAAACTCGCTTAACTAATTTAACTCAAGATGAACTATGCAAAGAATTTACTGACTTTGCACAGACTCAAATGGTGAAATGTGTTGTTAGCAAACCTGATGAAGTCATTAATAGCCTAATTGAACTCTGTGAAAGTTATGATTGTAAAGGCTCGGTGGTAATAAGTGGTGATGAGCGTTTAGATGCACTAGGAGTCACAAAAGCGGTTAGCGAAAAGTACGAAACCTATATTTGGGATCCAGCCCTTGGGCGCGAAAACATTGTTTATGCTGAACGATCGCAAATCGGGATTGTTTATGCTGAAGCGGGCTTAACGGAGTCTGGTGGGATTGTTTTATTTTCATCTCCAGAAAAAGGGCGTGCCGTTAGTTTATTACCTGAAACCTCAATTGTTATCCTACGTAAAAGCGATATTTTGCCCCGCGTGGCACAAATTGCTGAACGTCTACATAAGATGGCGCAAGAAGGCGTGAGAATGCCGTCTTGTATCAATTTAATTGGTGGTGCAAGTTCTACGGCAGACATTGAATTGATTAAAGTATGGGGGGTTCATGGCCCTGTTCATGCGGCTTATCTTATTATTGAAGATTGCTAATTCAAAATAAAATAACATTAAAACGATAACAAAATAACTAACAGTTAGAGTCAATCATTGACTCCTAAATCAAACCCAAAAGATAAGTTAATCGCTTTTGGGTTTTTCTCTATTATTCGCCAATTAATTATTCAATAAAACTTTTGCTCTCCATTGATTTAATTTTATTTCGCATGCTAACAAAACATCTCCAGCCCCTGATCCCCCCATTAATAATGCGGATTGTCGTTGACATTCAGCACTTCGAAATTGAATAAAATGCTGCTGAGAACTGGCTAATGCATCAATGGCACTTTTTGCAGCAACAGAGTCAGTATCTTCAAGATCACTCTTACTTTTGTCATAAATGACACTCATTTGCTGCTCTGTCAGTTTTAATTCATCCAGTAAACAAGCCTGCACCGCTGTTCTCGGCTCGTTTGCTGTCACTTCATAACATTTTGCTAAAGGATCGTATTTGCCTTGTGCCGAAGAGAAAAAACTAACTGTAAGTAAGCTACAAGAGATCAGAAATAAACTTATCTTCACGCGAACTCCTTATAGGAATTTATAATAAAATTTATATTCAACATAATGTATTAAATAACTAATATCACATCTATTAGTGCGAACAGCATCATTTTAGGATATATCGTATCTTACTCGATAAATTTAAATTTCAATCAAGTAATAATAAGAAAACATTATTAATGCCTTTTGGGTTTGAACCTATTTTGCTTATTTTTTATTGAAAAAATGTTATTTAACACAATATCAATAGATTAAAACTCAGCCAATAGTTTAAAAATAGATATTTATTACTTCAACTTTGTTTTTTCTTGATAAAATCACAAACTTTCTTATAGGGAAAGAAAGACCAACCTTTTAATTTTTGGCTGTTTTTTTCTTATCATCACAATAGAAAATCCACTTTTTTTGCAGTAATCTCATACCTTTCTTATTGGCAATAATTTTGCCTAAAAACGACCCGTGGTATCACCAATATGCTCTACAAATTTACGCCTATTATTCTTCTAATTATTTCCAACGTTTTTATGACGTTCGCTTGGTATGGTCATCTAAAATATGGCAATAAACCTCTTATTGTTGTCATTATTTTAAGCTGGTTGATTGCGTTTGTTGAATATTGTTTTGCTGTACCCGCAAATCGTATTGGTCATAATTACTACAGTGCAGCAGAATTAAAAACCATACAAGAAGTGATCACATTAACTATTTTCGCTATTTTTTCGGTCACTTACTTGGGAGAAAACTTCACCTTAAATCATTTTATTGGTTTTCTTTTAATTGGTGCTGGTGCCTTATTTATTTTTAAAGGTCCCTTTTAGAAAAGCCTATTAGTAGATATCGTTAACTCGTTTTTTCAGCGTCTCATCTACGCTTCTTTTATTATCGCCTTATCAAAATTGATAAGGCTTTTCTTTATCTAAAACCTGATATTTTGATTATTTTTAATACTATATATACTGTGGTTTTTACAGAGGATTAAATAGCATTACTGCTTACCATTAAGTCACATAGTCTATCTATATATATTTTTCAAAATAATAGTCTGTTTTGTAATAAATATATTCTATATGCAGAAATATTTCTCTTGAAAAATTTTTTTCATTCGGCGCATAATGATTACTCTAAGAGAAGCATCGTTTCTCTGTCTTTTTTTGCTTCTCTTAAGCTACAGCACTCTTAAAACGTGCGTTTTATCCCTTTAACGTCAGATAAAATGGTATCTGGTATGAGCAAACATTCTAACGATTTTATTTATATGCAGGATAATCCCTGTATGCATTGTGGTGCTTGTTGCGCCTATTTTAGAGTTTCATTCTATTGGGCAGAAATGGTAAGTGGTGGAGGTGTGGTTCCTGATGAATTAACAGAACCGTTAACGCCTTTTCTCTCTTGCATGAAAGGAACCAACTCTAAAAAACCACGTTGTGACAAACTGATTGGTGAAGTTGGAGAGTGTGTAAGCTGTTCTATCTACGAACAACGCCCTTCTCCTTGTCGTGAGTTTCAACAATCTTGGGTAAATGGCATTCCTAATGAAGCTTGTGATCGTGCAAGAGCAGCTTATGGTTTACCTCCATTAACTCATACCATCTTGCCTCACACCGCGTAAGACATCAGAGGGGTTAAGCCCCTCCTGATCATTTAATACCATCCAATATATTTATTTTTATAAAAAATAAAATTAAAAAACAAAAAACCATTATTAAATAATACGTTAGTTTGACTTTATTTTTAAATAACCTAGTATATAAGGTAATGAATTAATAACGTGTATTTAGTGAGGTTTTTATTTAAAAATAGCTATAAATTTGGAGGGCATTATGATCAGTAGCTCTTTTTTTATCCTTTTCCTTTCTTTTATCTGTTCTACTGCTGTCGTTAGTATGTTACTCGGTGGCTTAGAGGAATAATTATGAATATTTCTAATGAAAATATTCTCCCCCAGAGATAATGCCCATACTTTAGACAAAATCGGTATGGGCATTATTTTACTTATTGTTTAAATTTCAGATTTATTTTACTGCTGTTACTTCTATTTTCCACAAAAGACTAAACGCTTCAATTTTTCCTCATTCACCTATTTAGTAGGTAAAATGACCAGTTATTTTCCATGAAAATAAAACGTCTTCAGCAACTTGACCAAACCCGATATTATGCATAACTAGGTAGCGTTGGTTATCCCCGCTTTTCTTATCTACGACAATCCCAATATGAGGCCGTCCATTATCTAAACGCCAGCTAACAATATCGCCTGGTACATAATCTTCTGCATTTTTTGTAATCGGTTTTACTTTTCCTTTTCGTGTAAAAAAAACTTCTAAATTAGGAACTCTACGGTGATCTATATTCGTATCAGGTTTATTTAATCCCCACATCCGTTTACTTGGGTAAGCTGAAAAATTTGCTTTAATATCTTCATGCAATAATTTTTGTAAATCGATATCAATGCCACGATAGCTACGAATGATCACATCACTACATACCCCTTTATAGGCTGGTACATCTCCCATTGGGTAATCTATTTTACGATAATCCGCGTCGTAAAATACGGCTCTTGGTAAATCAGCGGCGTACTCCACCAGCTTTTTATTTTGTTCTGAGTTTATCGCTTGGGCACTTGAAAAAGACATAGTGAGTAAGAGTAAAACGCTAATTTTCATTATATTCACCGTGTTCTCCATGAAAAAGTTAAATCCATTATTTACGAAAAGAATGACATTATCTGTTTATACTGATAAAGCACAGCATAAAAATATAAGGGAAGTCTTAATTCGTTTTTAGAGTAGATATAAAAAACCGAGCCACCTTTACGGTAAGCTCGGCTGATAAATAAGAGAAAGAGAACAAGTAAGAAAAAATGGTTTAATTCAACACAATATGGCTTTTACGACGTAAACTTGCAAAGAGCATGTAAATTGCCGTCACTAATAACACCACAAAGAAGAAGTTCATAATGCCGTTATTGGCTTGTGCCATAAACATACCCGCCCCTAAAGGTCCAATTGCAGAACCAATGCTATAACTTAATAGCATTACTTGTGTAATAGCGACAATATAGCTCGCATTCACATGATCACACGCTAATGTAATAGCGATAGGATAAAGAGCAAAAGAAGACATTCCCAATAGCGCCAGTGCAATAATAAGCACTATATAATCGCTAGAAAGATATGTCAGTCCCATAGCAAACACACCCACTAAACACATCATCGCTAATAACAGTGTTTTGCTTATCATCACAGACAATTTGCTAATAATAGGCTGAACCACCATGCCGCCTAAAATAATCGCTGCCATCAACACACCTATTTGGTCTGTTGTAAATTGCCCTTGATTTAAAGCCAATGGCATCATGCCATAAATACTGCCCATCACAACGCCAGACACCATACAGCCTACTAAAGCCGCTTTATTTAATCGGCTCATCTGCTTAAGTGACAAACTTTTATGATCGTGCCCTTGTGGTTGCCCTTGTTTAAAAAACAGAGGTGGTAATACGGCGATTAATAATAAACCTAATACCGCCATAAATGGGATAGCACCTTGTGCACCAATTGCACCAATCGCCAATTGCCCTAATGTTGTTCCCCCATAAAGCGAGGTCATATAAAAACCTAGACGTTTAGCTCGCTCTTTAGGGTTATCGCCAATTAATAGCCATGATTCGACAACAACAAATATACCTGCAACTGCCATGCCACCAATAAAACGCAATACCATCCACGCAGATAAATAAGGCATTAAAGGCAACACACCGACAGTCACTGCCAGTAATAATAAAAATACAACGAAAGAAAGACGATGCCCTATTCTTGCAATAATAGGTTCTATCATGACTGAACCTATTAATAATCCAATAAAATAAATACTTGCTAACCAGCTAGCATAGAGTGTGTCCATTCCAAAACTGCTCATAGACAGTGGAATTAAACTCATTAAATAGCCTGACGCGATAGCAAATACCGTTAACCCAGCCACAGGTACTAATGTACTGTCGCCTTGGCGTACCAAAGTAGTGTTCTGTTTCACTACCCTCGTCTCCACAATCAAAACGGTTGATAATGCGCTGTTTTCTCGATGCCTGATAGAGGCTGTTCTTTTATCTAGGAAAGATAAAAGAAACAAAGGTGAAAACAGTGGATGGCGTCCCTAAATTCAGGAGACGCGAATATAGCGTTTAAATGACGATAAATAAAATTATAAAATCTAATGCCAGAAAACAATTTTATTTATATCAATCATGATTATCGCCTTTTTCCACCAAAAAGAAATAGCTCTAATCTGATATTTATTTTTATTAAAAGATAAGTATTTTTTATTAAGAAAATTACGAATAAATACGTATCAAATAAAACCACAATAATAAATATTCATTACTATCCTATCATTACTCGATAGGATAGCTAAAAATAAAGAAATGCTTTTGTTTATTCTATGCTTTTTTCTAAAGCAATATTAATCGCATCCGGAATTGAACCCCCATGGCCTTTCCCCTCAAACAGATAAAACTCACACTGTTTTCCCGCTTCTGATAGATATTGGCATAACTGACGTTGTGTTAACCAACTACTACGCTCTTGATAATTTTTTTGTTGTTCTTCACTTAATCGACTTAAATCAGGACTTTCTTCTTTTTCACCCAAGGCTATTGTAATAGAAATATCATTAGAAATAGCCTGCCATTGCTCTTTTTTCACCCATTCGCCTTTCCCCCACCATAATGACGGACTTGCTGCGATATAACGTTGAAATGTTTCAGGATGATTGAATAAAACATAGAGGGTAAATACACCACCAAAAGAGTGACCAAACAGAGATTGCTGAGTAATAGAGACTTGTTCTTTGGCGAGTTCCTCTAACGCATAAGGCCTTACTTGCGTTAAGAAAAATTGATAAAAATTCTCTGCGTTTCCGCCTCGGCTAAATGCTTCACCTTTTACACTTGGTGTATAGTCATGCGTTCTCTCTGTAATAAAGTAAGCTTTATCACCCACATATCCCACACTGATAATGGCAGGCAATGGTTTATTTTTCTGCTTTATGGCTTCGTTTATCATCAACGGAAACTGGGCATTACCATCAACACTATAAATTAACGCTGTCTTAGTCGTGTTTTTAGGAATAGCAAGAAAAAGGCGATATTGTTTTCCTTCATATTCCACTTCTTTATTTGTAATTTGATAATAAGAGTGAGCCAGAGACTCAATTTCAGGAACTTCTTGGTTAGGCCTAGCTTGAGCAACCGCAGATAACATAATCATTCCACATAACATTAGTATTCGCATAAATCAGATACTCTGTCGGTAATTTTAAAAATGAACCATTAAGGTGAAAATAATAGAGAGACATAAAAAAATAAACCCCATATTTAATACGGGGTTTATGTTAATTTAGGCTCAATTAGAAGCTATATTTAATATTCGCCCAATAACGACGGCCTTCATCGACAACCCAGTTACCGCCTTTATCGTTTACAGCAGGGCCTGTTTCATCTGTAATATTTAATACCGCAAAGTTAAACATGGTATTTTTATTAAAGTTGTAGGTCATTCCTAAATCAAAAGTTGTGTAGCCACTACGATAACGCGCCCCTGAATGACTATTTCGTTGTGCTGCCCAAATTTGTTTTCCGGTATAAGCGGTATTGGCATAAAAACTGGTCGCTTCATCAAACTGCCAATCCACACGCGCATTCGCGCTGTGCTTTGGTGTCATATCAAGCGGGTAGCCTTTTAATGACTCACCAGAAGCTAACTTTTCATCATCACTTTTACGTTCTGAATCAATATAAGTGTAGTTAGCATTGACATGCCAGCTTTCCGTAATTGGAAAACCAACCGCCGTTTCAATCCCTTTAATATTTGCTTTACCCACATTATCGAATTGATACAGTTTTAAACCTGTAATTGGATCTATTTCGCCAGTGTCATAGTTCGTTAATTTATCTTTAAAATCAGTATGAAAGAAAGTCACACTCGCAGTAATGCCATCTCCATTATCATAACCAATACCAATTTCTTGGCTAACTGATGTTTCAGGTTTTAAATCACGATTACCGTACATAATTGCACGGCCTTTTTCAGTTGAAGTGCCGTATTCAGGACTAATTTCACGTAAACTTGGTGCTTTAAAGGCTTTCGCCACGCCCCCTTTTAAAGTGAATTCATCCGTTAAATGATAAACGGCATAGGCTCTTGGGCTCCAGTGATTACCGTAATATTCGTGATCATCAAGACGCACACCGCCAGTTAACGCGAGGTTGTCTGTTACGCTATATTCATCTTCAATAAATAAAGCTTTTTGATCAGCCGTAATTGTTGATTGTTTTATTTCTTTTCCACCAAGAGACGATTCATCTTTTAAACGTGAATATTGATATTGCCCCCCAAAAGTCATCACATTTGAAGGTAAAAAAGCGGTAAATTTTGCATCAAAAACAGTATTGGTAATTTCAGGGCGACGTGCTTCGTAATATTTATAGCTATTCCCAGTTGCCTTATCAACCGCTTCTGTTTTTTGAATACGCTTAGTCTGTTCTTGGTAAACACTTAATTCAGAATGCAGAATATCAAATTGATTTTTATAAGTTAATGCCCAATGATTACGGTCATTATTAGTTTCTAGCATTTTATTTTTATCAAGGCGCCCCCCACGATTGGTAAATTCACTCATGGATTTACCCGGAGTCGTTGTACGCTGTAACGTATTGCGACCCGCTTCTAATAAAATGGTTTGATTATCAGTTGGTGTGAATGCCAATTTCGCCGTAATGTTTTTATTGTCATTACGACCTTGACCATAAGTGATTTTATCTTCCGCACGTAAGTAACTACTACCGTAAAGCTGTAAGCCTAATTTATCTTCAATTAAAGGTCCTGAAAGATAAAAATCACCATTAATAGAGTCACCTGCATCACGGTTGTGTTGCAGTGTACCGCCAAGTGCAACAGAACCATGCCACTCTTTTGTTACTGGTTTTGTGATGATATTGATAACACCACCCATAGCGTCTGAACCATACAGAGATGACATTGGTCCACGAATAACTTCTATACGTTCAATCGCATCTGCTGGTGGAATAAAACCACCTTCATAACCTCCACTCCCGTTCGGACGTGACTCACGGCTATTTTGGCGACGCCCATCAACAAGAATAAGAGTGTATTCGCCTGGTAAACCACGCATCGTGATTTCTTGTTTATTGGCATTACCATTAATGCTAACGCCTTCAACACCTTTTACAGCATCCGCTAAATCATGAATCGGTTTCTTCGCCAGTTGTTCTTTACTGATCACGGTGATACTTGCTGGTGCATCTGTAATTTGTTGAGCAAACCCTGATGCTGACACAACAAGTTTTTCTTCTTTGTTTTCTTGTGCATACATCGGGTAAGAGGCAGATAAAATACAGGCTGTTAATACGCCCATTTTAAAGTTCATAAAGATCCCCTGAATTTATAACGTTTATAATAATGAGAATGATTAATATTATCTTAATCAAATAATCATGAGAATGATTTTCTTTTCGTATTTGATGTTTTTTTTTAATCTGCATCAAAGAAAATTGACGTCATTCCTATTAAGCATTGAAATAGTGGATCTCGAACACAAAAAAAGCAGATGGCATAACCATCTGCTTTATATCGTTTTGTAGAGTATTTTTAGATTTAGAAAATTAACCAATCACAATCTTGTTATTACCAGAATACTGCATAAAGCACACATAAGATGACCATAATGGCGTAGGAAGCAATATTGAATCCGCTTTGTGTTTTAAAGGTTTTATCTGTTAATGTAATCGCGCCTTCACTATCATCTGTTTTCGTTGAAGTTAAACTAACTAACGCAATTACGACTGTTGTAAACATAAAGGTGTACATCATTTGATCAAGGAATGGCATACCTAATGGCATTAATTTTAGGAACAATGCGAACGGTATAGATAAGACCACACCAATAATTGCACCTTTTGCGTTTGTTTTTTTCCAGAACAAACCTAATAGGAATACCGCTAAAATACCAGGGCTCACTAAACCTGTATATTCCTGAATATATTGGAATGCCTGATCGATACCACCCAATAATGGTGCAATAAAGCAAGCAATAATTAAAGCAACTACTGCACTAATACGACCCACATTCACTAACCGTGTTTCAGAAGCTTTTGGTCCAATATATTCTTTATAGATATCCATCGTGAAAATCGTCGCGATAGAGTTAAGCATAGATGCCAAAGATGAAACAATTGCAGCGGCAAGTGCAGCAAAAACAACACCTTTTGCACCTACTGGCAAGAACTGAGTTAACCAAGGATAGGCTTTATCTGCTTGTGATAACGTTGGAATATGTTCTTGTGCCATTGTCCCTAAACCGGCCATTAATTCAGGGTTAGTGGTAATAACAAATGCAGCAATACCAGGCACAACCACAAGGACAGGAACAATCAGTTTTAAGAATGCAGCAAACACTAGCCCTTTTTGAGCTTCATTGATAGATTTCGCCGCTAAAGCACGTTGAATGATATATTGGTTAAAGCCCCAATAATAGAGGTTAGCAACCCATAAACCCCCAATCAGCACTGCGATACCCGGTAAGTTCATAAATTGCGGGTTATCTTTCTCTAAAATCATTTTAAAGTGATCTGGCGCAGCTTGTGTCATTTTGCTCAAACCTTCCATGATCCCACCATCTCCGCCGATATAGCTGACGGCTAATACCGTGGTAAATAGGCCACCAAGGATAAGGAAGAATACTTGCACCACGTCTGTCCACGCAACAGCAGAGAGTCCGCCATAAAGTGAATAGATAACCGCAAATAATGCTAAACCTATAATGGCATACATCATTGGTACACCAAGGATGGTTTCTAATGCCAATGAACCTAAATAAAGTACCGATGTTAAGTTAACAAAGATAAACAACGCTAACCAGAACACCGCAAGAATGGTTTTTAAGTTACGACTTTTAAAACGATTCTCAACAAATTCAGGAATGGTATAAATACCTTTTTCGATAAAGACAGGTAAAAAGTATTTTGCAACAATAATTAATGTCAGTGCTGCCATCCATTCATAAGATGCGATAGCAAGACCAATGGAGAAACCAGAACCAGACATACCAATGAATTGTTCTGCTGAAATATTAGCTGCAATAAGCGAAGAACCAATTGCCCACCAAGGAAGGGTTTTACCTGCAAGAAAATAATCCTTTGTTCCTTTTTTCTCACCATCCTTAGAACGAGAAACCCATAATCCTAGACTAATAATGATCACGACATAGAGGGCAAAAATTGCATAGTCTATTGTGCTTAACCCAACACCTTCTGTATGCATAATATTTTCCTTTCAGACCCATAGAGAGAATAGGATTTTAATGTAAACGTTTTCACAGTCTTTTTCCGTTACTCTGTTCACAATTTTATCGCTTATATTACGTGAATAGATCATAAAATAGAAAAACAAACGATTACTATGACGAGTAATGCAGGATTTAAGCTTAAAACATGGCAGTAGTCCTAAACAGCTAATATCCACCATTTTAAAAACTGTCGAAAAAGCACGAACAAATGATAACGATTACACAAATTAGGCAAAAATAAATAACCTCTTAATCTGATAAAGCCATTAAGAGGGTTAACTAGACTAAAAAATACATGGGGTCATTAAGATTAAGAAAGGTGGCTAAGATTAAAAACAGAATTACGTTGAACTAATGTTGGTGAAAAAATACGTTGTTTTTGTTCGAGCATTTCACCCTTAGAAAGCCTGATAGCAAGTGTTGCGGCTTGTTCTGCCATCATTTGTACCGGATAACGCACTGTGGTTAAACGAGGGTGAATATAACGTGCAATTAATACGTCATCAAAGCCAATAACGGAAATTTTTTCGGGAACAGGGATTTCATTTTCATCAAGAACAGATAAAGCCCCCGCAGCCATAAAATCGTTGTAAGTCACTACAGCCGTAAAATCGATTGATTTAGTTAGCAGATGCATCATTGCCTTTTCGCCCCCTTCACCTTCCGGCTCACCATACTCAATGTAGCTTTCAGGTAACTTGATGTTATTGGCTTCTAATGCAGCTTTATAACCTGCAAGACGCTGAGTTGTATCTTCAATATGATGAGTAGATGAAATATAAGCAATTTTGGTATGACCTTGACGGATCAGATGCTCTGTTGCCATCCATGCCCCTTTATAATTATCTAAAGCGACACAACGTTCAGCAATTTCAGGAATAAAGCGGTTAATCAACACCATGCTTTTAACTTCATGAGCATAAGCTAGCAATTCTTCATCAGAGAGTGCTTTTGAGTGGATCACCAGGCCATCACAACGACTATTAATCAATAGCTCGATAGATTGGCGTTCATCTTGAGCATCATGATAACCATTACAAACCAAGATGTGTTTTCCTGATTGTCTTGCAACATTATCAACAGCTTTCACTAGTGTGCCAAAAAAGGGATCAGAAACATCGTGTACTAAAACACCCAGGGTTTGCGTACTTTGGCTAACCAAAGCCCTTGCTGCCGCATTAGGTCGATAACCTAATTTTTGCATCGCTGCATTAACGGTTTCGATAGATGTTTGACTTGCTTTCGGCGAGTTATTAATGACCCTAGACACAGTAGCAACAGAAACACCCGCTTCTTTTGCTACATCTTTGATAGTCGCCATATCCACCCCTTATGGATCACCTTTATTCATGGTTAAGAAATAACGAGCCGTTAATCTACAAACAAAGAAAAAAGGGAGTTATAGAATTTAAGTGGCATGATTATCAGCGAAGAAGTAAAATTTAAAAAGCAAAAAGATCAAATAAATAGTGAAAAGGAAAGCGTTTACACTTTCCTTTTATTGTTACGAGTAAAACTTATAGATTGTTTGGCTATTCCACGATGTATTTGCAGGTAAAATACCTTGGTTTTCATTCCATTCTGGATGATTAGGGCCATCTGGAAAATATTGTGTTTCTAATGCCAATCCTGAGTAATTGCCGTAATCACGACTCTTTCCTCTTGTTCCTACCAAAAAGTTGCCCGTATAGAATTGGACAGAAGGCATGGTTGTAAAGACATCCATTTTGAGCTCACCCTCAGGTGCAATAACGGTTGCAACAGGGGTTTTATCTTCAATCACTTTTTTATCTAAAATAAACGCATGATCATAGCCATTTGCGGCTTTTTGGCACTCATCTACCATAAAATCAAGGCCAATACGTTTTAATTTTCGAAAATCAAACCCTGTTCCTATTACGCTTGCAAACTCACCCGTAGGAATATTGCCTTCACTATTTTTCAAATAATGAGTCGCACAAATTCTTAAATCATGTTCAAGTGCTGTGCGCTCAGTATGTTCACCCGCAAGATTGAAATAAGCATGGTTAGTTAAGCTTAATGGTGTAGTTTTATCACTCATCGCCTGATAATCAATGCATACTTCATTATTATTTGTCAGTGTATAGGTCACACTTACTTTCACAGTACCGGGAAAACCTTGATCACCATCATTAGAAATCAGTGAGAAAGTAACAGATTGAGAAGATTGCGCAGTGATCCCCCAGCGTAGATGGCTAAAGTTTTGCTTACCACCATGTAAGGTATTTTTGCCTTCATTCGCACTAATTTTATATTCTTGACCTTCTACTACAAACTTAGCCCCTGCAATGCGATTAGCAAAACGCCCAACCGTTGCACCTAAGTACGCGGTTTGTTGTTTATGTGCATTCATATCCGCAGAGCCTAACAACACATCTCGACGGTATCCATTAACTGGTACAATACAAGTTAACCACGTTGCACCAATATCCATTAAAGAGATAGACATACCAAAACGATTTTTAAGTACCACTACTTGTGCAGGCTTTCCATCTAATGCAGGTTGTGCTGTCATTTGTTCAGGTTCAAGAAAACGAAGCTCATTAGTCGCCATTATTTTGCCTCCGAATAGCCCGCTCCTTGGCTTGCAGAGCAGACATAAATAGTTTCTTTTAATCCTGTTTTAGCTTCGTATTGCGCCTTAACAGAGTCAACGACTTTATCAACTAAATCTGGTGTCACTAATGCTACGACACAACCACCAAATCCACCACCAGTCATTCTTACTCCACCACGATCACCAATCACCGATTTCACGATTTCAACCAATGAATCAACCTCTTTGACTGTGATTTCAAAATCATCACGCATTGAGTGATGTGATTGCATCATTAGCTGACTCAATGTGGTTAAATCACCACGGCGTAAGGCTTCTGCAGCGTCTAATGTACGGCTGTTTTCAGTAATAACATGGCGTGCCCGACGATAAACCACATCACTCATTAATGCTTTTTTAGCGACTAGATCCTCTAATGAGGCATCTCTTAATGCAGTCACATTTAAAATATGAGCGGCCTCTTCACACTGTTGGCGACGGGTATTGTACTCACTATCAACTAAGCCACGCTTTTTATTGGTATTGATAATCATCACAACCATATTTTCAGGCATCGTTACGGCTGAAGTTTCTAATGAGCGACAATCGATTAATAATGCATGATTTTCTTCACCACAAGCCGAAATAAGCTGATCCATAATGCCACAGTTACAACCAACAAATTGGTTTTCTGCTTTTTGACCATTTAATGCGATCTCTTTTTGGCTAATAGGTAATTGATAAAGTGTTTTAAGCGTTTGACCAATAGCAACTTCTAACGCAGCAGAAGAACTTAACCCTGCCCCCTGAGGAACATTTCCAGATATCGCGATATCCATACCATGAAAAGAGTAGTTATCTTTTTGTAGAAAATGAATAACACCACGAACATAGTTAGCCCACATTTTATTAGGTAAAAACTCAATACTATTATCGAGGTTAAATTCATCAACTTCATTTTGGTAATCAACCGCAATGACACGAATAATGTTATCTTCTCGTTTTGCTGCGGCAACGACCATTTGATAATTAATGGCACAAGGTAAAACAAACCCATCATTATAATCAGTGTGTTCACCAATAAGATTTACCCTACCAGGCGCTTGAATAAAATGTGTAGGTACGTAACCAAAAATAGATGAAAATGAACGAGTCACATTATTAATAAGTGCCTGCATAATAAATCCTTAGCTTAAAATTAAGTAATAAAAATCCCACCACAACATTATGTAAATAATGATATGTTTGATTTAATTTATTTCGTGCGCAAAAAGCAGATTAATTAAAATACCTTGCCATATTGCAGGTCATTAACGTTGCTCTTTATAATGAATGTCACTTAATTGACGTAAATTATTCGCAGCTTGTTCTGGTGTTAGATCTCTTTGCGATTCCGCCAACATTTCATATCCCACCATAAATTTGCGTACAGTGGCTGAGCGTAATAATGGCGGGTAATAAAGTGCATGCAATTGCCAGTGATCGATATTTCTATTGTCTTTAAAAGAAGGCGCAAAATGCCATCCCATAGAATAAGGGAAAGAACAATGGAATAAATTATCATAACGACTAGTTAATTTTTTCATTGCAATAGCAAGATCATCTCGCTGAGCACTATTTAATTCACTCATTCTGCGAATATGTACTTTAGGTAATAACATCGTTTCATAAGGCCAAGAAGCCCAATAAGGTACTACCGCCAGCCAATGCTCTGTTTCAACTACAGTGCGACTTGTATCTTTACATTCAGCATCAACATAATCGATTAATAGATTGCGCCCGTATTTTTCAAAATAAGCTTTTAATTGCGTATCTTTTCGCGCTAATTCATTAGGTAAGAAATCACTCGCCCAAATTTGTCCATGAGGATGAGGTTGAGAGCACCCCATCGTTTCACCTTTATTCTCAAATACTTGAACCCAAAGATATTCTTTGCTGAGCTCTTCTATTTGATTATCCCAAGTATCAACGATTTTACGTAAGCTACTAACGGGTAATTCAGGAATAGTTTTTCCATGATCAGGAGAGAAACAGACGACTCGACTAATTCCTCTTACTGCTTGAGTTTGAAATAAAGGATTTGATGAAGGCTCAACATAATATTCGTCTTGTAACAACGCAGAGTGGTCATTATTAAAGACATACGTTCCGGTGTAATCTGGATTTTTATCACCAGAGACCCGGGTGTTATTCGGACACAAATAGCAGTGAGGATCATAAGAGGGAAGTGTCGCAATCTGAGGCTTTTCATCTTTACCATTCCAAGGTCGTTTCGCTCTATGTGGCGAAACTAAAATCCACTGGCCAGTTAGCGGATTATAACGACGATGAGGATGTTCAACAGGATCAAAAATCAGTTTCGACATAACCTTCTCTCTTATTTATTCAAGATTATCTGAATACTTAAAATCTTATTTCAGATAACCATTTGGATTTTGTAACTGCCAACGCCACGCATCTGTGGCCATATCATCAATTGAACGAATAGCTTTCCAATGTAAATCTTTCTCTGCTTTTGCAGGGCTTGACCAACATTCTGCAATATCACCAGGACGATGAGCTTGTAATTGATAGGGGATAGGTTTACCACTAGCTTTACGAAATGCTTCAATCATTTCAATCACACTAGTACCGTTACCTGTTCCCAGATTATAAATATGTAAGCCCGCTTTTTTACCTAACGCATTTAATGCTGCTATATGACCATCAGCCAGATCCATAACGTGGATATAATCACGAACACCTGTACCGTCTTTTGTTGGGTAATCATCTCCAAAAACAGCCACTTGTTCACGACGACCAATTGCCACTTGAGAAATATAAGGGGTTAAATTATTTGGAATACCTTTAGGATCTTCCCCCATCGTACCTGATGGATGCGCCCCTACAGGGTTAAAGTAACGTAGCAAACTAATAGACCAACTTTCATCCGCAACAAATAAGTCAGATAAAATGCGCTCAACCATATATTTACTGGTACCATAAGGGTTAGTTGTGCCCCCTACTGGCGAATCTTCAGTAATAGGAACAACTTGAGGATCACCATAAACTGTTGCAGATGAGCTAAAAATAATGCTTTTTACGCCCGCATCACGCATACAACGCACTAGTACCAATGTGCCATTAACATTGTTGTCATAATATTCAATTGGCTTCTGAACAGATTCACCAACCGCTTTCAATCCCGCAAAATGAATAACAGACTGAATAGAATGCTTAGCAAAGATTGATGCTAATAACTGATCATCACGAATATCACCGTTATAAAACAGAGGGCGTTTACCTGTTAGGGCTTCAATACGATTAAGTACTTCTTCATTCGCATTGCTAAGGTTATCTAAAATAATTGGTGTCATGCCTGCTTCAATCATTTGTACGCAAGTATGACTACCGATATATCCCATACCACCTGTCACTAATATTTCCACATTCACCTCTTTTGATTCAATTCAAAGGAAAAGCGCAAGACGGTTTCTGTTCACTGACACAGAGTTTAGCAAGATCAATCGAATCATTTCGTGATCAAACCGACATTTAATGTAAACGTTTACACGCTTTTCGCATACACTTAAATTTTATAAAAATCTTAGTTTAGAACTGTATTACAGTAAGTTAATAAAATACGTAATACCCCCCGCCTCTTCATCACTCAAAATAACACCCATTAAAAGTAAACGATTACATTCCAATCAATTACTTAATTACATGATAAAACTGACATTCAATACGTTTTATCATACCTTATTAACTTCCCCGCTAATATGTTTAAGCGGAGTAAGAACACTCTCAATAAATACTTGCAGTTTAATAAGTGTTTTATTGCATAGATACTCTAAATAATTCAAGTCACAGCTAGGCAGCAACAAGTGAATGAGTCGCTAGGAGCATAGACTAGTGCGCCAACAACGCTGTAGCTTGAAATATGGCAAGTATCGAAGTATGACGAGTATCGAATGGAGAACATAATGAAACCGATTGTCTTGCTCTACCAAGATCTTCCTGAAAAACTGTACAGAAAACTATCTGATTTTGCTGATATCAAACAATTTAAAACTCTCTCTTTAGAATCTGATGATTTTCGTTCCGCACTTGCCAATGCTTCTGGACTACTAGGTGCTGGTGGCAATATTGATGAAAACTTTATTAACCTAGCACCTCATTTAAAAGCCGTTTCAACGGTTTCTGTTGGTTATGATAATGTTGATGTTAATGCACTCACCAAACGTAATATCAAACTAATGCATACTCCAACCGTGTTAACAGATACCGTTGCAGATACCATGATGGCATTAGTACTTGCCGTAGCAAGACGTGTTCCTGAACTTGCTAATAATGTTAAACAAGGTTTATGGGTTAAAGGTATCACTCCTGATTGGTACGGTACTGATGTTCATCATAAAACCATGGGCATTATTGGTATGGGTCGAATAGGAAAAGCTTTGGCACAACGTGCACACTTTGGCTTTAATATGAATATTCTTTATCATTCACGTACAGAATATACAGAAGTGAACGATAAATTTTCTGCAAAGCATTGCTCTTTAGAAGACTTATTACAGCAATCTGATTTCGTATGTATCACGTTACCATTAACACCAGAAACGCATCATTTAATGGGTGAAAAACAATTTTCGATGATGAAACCTGATGCTTATTTAATTAATGCAGGGCGCGGAGCTGTGGTGGACGAATTGGCACTCATCAGTGCATTAGAACAAAAAGAGATCGCTGGTGCTGGGCTGGATGTTTTTGAAAAAGAGCCTCTATCTTCATCTTCACCTTTATTAACGATGAAGAATGTCGTTGCTGTTCCGCATATTGGCTCTGCAACAAAAGAGACTCGCTATGCGATGGCTGAATGTGCAGTAGATAATCTGATTGCGGCACTGAGTAATAATATAAAAGAAAACTGCGTCAATTTCTAAAGTGGTAATAAGTGCTTTTTGAGATACAAAAAAAGGTAATGAAAATCTATCATTACCTTTTTTATTAGGTACTCAAATAAGTTTAAGCGGGATCAACGTGCGCCATCACACTCAGGATCTCTTTATTTTGCAAGACCTTATTACGTGCATTTACAACAATCTCATGACTTTCACTGACAGTGAGGTCACCTTGGATTTCAAGATGAACATCTACAAGTAAATAATCACCTGAACGACGAGTCTTTAAATCATGAACGCCTTGCACGCCCGGTGTTGAAACCAGCATCTGTTTAATCTCTTCTAGCGTTTCTTCATCTGCCCCTCTGTCCATTAAATCTTGCAGAGCTTGATAAGTAAAACGCCATCCCATACGACCGACAAATAGTCCGACAATTAATGCTGCTAATGGGTCAAAAAATTTAAATCCCGCCAAACTTCCGATAATACCAATTGCAACAACTAATGAAGAAGCTGCGTCAGAACGCGCATGCCAAGCATTTGCAACTAACATATTTGAGTCCACTTTTTTTGCAACCACAAGCATATAGCGGAATAATCCTTCTTTAGCCGCTAATGCAAGTAAAGCCACATATAAAGCAACACTATGAACTTCAGGAATAGTAGATGGATCTAAAATTTTATGAATAGCAGAAAATACCATTCCTAAACCAACAATTAATAAAATAGTCCCAAGAATAAGTGATGCCACATTTTCATAGCGAAAATGCCCATAAGGATGATCCGCATCTGGTTTTTTCTGACTACCTTTATTGGCAATTAAAACAACAAAGTCAGCAATAAGATCAGAAAGCGAGTGAATACCATCAGCAATTAAACCTTGAGAGTGTGAGAAAAAGCCCACTGTAATTTGCCAAATGGATAAAACGATATTGACAAAAACACTCACTAACGTGCTTTTTTTAGCTGCCTTAAATTTTTCAGACTGTTTATTATCAGCCCGATCTAACTCAATATCATCAATGTGATTATGTGTCATAATAATAATCTTATTTGGTTTTAAATAGCCTACTCTATTACCATAGATAAATAGAGTTCCATAGGTTATTTCAGGTTCCATAACTCATTGGTGAGGATAAAGGACGACTCTGAATAACAATCCAGTTTAGGGACTAAGATTGCTGTCCAGACATCATATTGAGATGCCATTGCCTATTAATATGCCATATTTAAATCTTTCTGTCTCTTATTTTTATCAATAAAATCTTATAGATACAGAACAATAATATAATTGATAATCATTCTTTTATGCATTTTCTATTTTTAATGAAAAAAAGAGAAGTTTATTTTTAATGCGACATTATTAATGTGCTTTTCTGTCAACAAGTTAAGGTATATAACTTATTTTTCATTATATTGTTAATATTATTTCAGTCTGTTTTTAATTTTTAATGCTTAATAATCTAAAGCAGTAAATAATCATTCTCACTCTTATTTAAAACACAGATCACAGCTATTTTTTACTATTAAGCGATAATGGTAAATATTTTAAACTAACGCTAAGTGAGGTTTGTAATGTATAAGAAAATCCTAGTTCCCATTGATATTTTAGAAGATGAACTTTCTCAGGAACTGATCGCTCACATTGAACAAATAGCAAAGGTGGGTAAACCTGAGATCCACTTCCTCACCGTTATTCCTAATGCTGAACTTTTCTTTGGTATCGAGTTTGCTGCAATTCCTGAAAAATTCAAAGATTCGTCAGAACGTACTCGTCTTGCTTTTGTTGCACTACAAGAAATGATTAAAGATGCAAAAATTCCTGATGAGCAAATTGTATGTAATGTTGGCGTTGGTAACGCAAAAGATGAAATTTTAGAATATGCCCGCCACATTGATGCTGATTTAATTGCGATTGCATCACATAGACCTAATGTTTCCTCTTATTTATTAGGCTCAACAGCGTCATCAATTGTACGCCATGCCAAAATGTCAGTTTTAGTTATTCGCTAATATCTAGCTAAAATAACAACGAAGCCCTTTGTCTCAACAACAAAGGGCTTTTTAATAAACTGTGATCTATTCTAAATAAAGTTGGTCGTTATTTTTTAACTGAATCTTGAGTCGTCTCAGCTGCTGACCAAATACGATACTTCACATCAACATCTTTTGGTGCATAAACAACAATAGGTAATTTACTGTTATAACGAATAAAGGCATCTGATCCCATATTTGCCTGTACAAAGGCATCTTTTTTCGTATTGTCAGCACATCCCATCATTGTTGACATTGGGCCATTTAAATCGCCAACAACATAATAGCTATAACCCCAACCTTCTAAATTCTTTTCATCTAAATCCGCACCAAACCACTGATGATTGCAATCTACTTTCAGTTCTTTACCAATAATTAATTCAACTTGGTAATTGCTTTCATTATCTTTTTTCTCTAACTCGATAACATGACGAACTTGATTTTCTTGAGCCTTAGGATAAGGTGCAACTTTATCTAAACTGTCGGTAGCTTGTGCACACGCAGATAAAGACATTGCTGCTACTAAAGATAATATTACTTTGTTCATCACTCTCTCCATATTTACAGCGAACACTTCGCCGTTAACAAAATTATTCAGATGTTTTTATTACTCGTTATCCGAATACTAATATTTTTAGTGTTTGAATGCTAACATCTTAGTAAATAATACTATGAGTGGATAATTCTGAATGTTTTAAAAAGAAAAATCACGTTTTTTCATGAAATGTAAATTTGTGATGCTCTACCATGCAGCTAACCAATCTATGATTATACTGAAATAGAGACCCAATTTCTTTTCATAGGAGGTTATATGTTCTCAGATCAACAATCCCTTGTTTCTCAATTAAGAAATAGTGATCCCCGCTTTGAAGCTCTCTACGATAAACATCATCGACTCGATCAAGAAATTGCTAAACTAGAAGGTCCAAACGGAGCTGGCTATAACGACGAAGTTGCCAAACTAAAAAAAGAAAAGCTTCACCTTAAAGATGAAATGCAAAAAATACTTCAGCGAAGTGAAAAATAAGGCTCTTTTTAAGCGATGATATAATGTCATCGCTTTTTATGATTAAAAACAAAGATACCCTCTCATAAAGATGCATAATTAATATATCTTTTATTTTTTAGGGTACTCAATATGTCATCAATACATGGTCATGAAGTTTTACAAATGATCCTTTCTTCAGAGACTGCATTTACTAAAACATCGCTAATTGATGCTATCCATAAACAATTCGGCAATGACTCACGTTTTCATACGTGCTCAGCTGAAAATATGACAGCGACTGAATTAGTTGATTTCTTAGAAAGGAAAGGTAAATTTATTCCAGCAGAGGGTGGATTTACAACGAGTGAAAATAAGATTTGTCATCATTGATAGATATACAGTTTTAAAGCCCGATTGCCAGTGATTTCCTTTTCTATGTCATTGGCTTTTTATATAAACAAGTAAAAAGCCAATTCATTCTGACAATCGTAATTACTTTATTTACTAAATTTTTACTGCACTTTATTCATCGTCTGTTTGCAACCAACCATCATCTTCCCAAACGCTTTGAATAAGTTCCATTATGTGTTCATGCTTAGTTTCATCTTTTATGCCAGTGACTTGAATCGAGTTCATGCTACTAAAGGCAATACGAAACTGCATATCTGGATATTCTGGAATGATCTTTTTTCTCAGTTCGTGTTCTAAGAGCGGAAATAATGAGTCGGTTATCTTAGATTGTTTATTAAATAAAATTTCCACACGCATTGGTTTCACCATTTAAAGATAAATAAACTGTATATAAATACAGTATTATATTCTAAGAAAAAAGAAAAGTCTTTTTGACATAATTTTTATGATTACGCATTAAATAATATTTTAGCGTCTCTATCGGCTTAATGATAAGATGCATAATAAATGCAACATATTACTAAGAGAGGAAGATATGTCAGGAAAAAGAATAAATCGTGAGAAAAAAACCATTCAAAAAATGGTGCACCTCTATGCTCATTCGCATCCTGAAGCTGACTCAGATTATTATCAACAATTAATCAATTATTCCTATAACCGATTAGATAAATGTCGCTATGGTGAAGATAAACCTGCCTGTAAACAATGCCCTATTCATTGCTATCAACCAGCCAAACGAGAAGTGATGAAACAGATCATGCGATGGGCTGGTCCAAGAATGTTGATTTATCATCCAATCTTAGCAATACGCCATCTTATTGATGATAAAAAACCCGTTCCTCCTCTTCCTGAAAAAAAACGGACTATTCGTTCGACTGAAAAGTAAAATCAGACTTCTTCAAGCGATATAAAACATGCTCAGCGAGAGGATGTGCTTTATCTAATGCTGGATGAAAGAAATTATCAGATTGATGCATACCTAGTTTTTGCATTACACCTTGAGATGGAAGGTTTGAAACCGCGGTAAAAGCAACAACCTCTTCTAATCCCAACGTTTCAAACGCATATTTAAATACAGCTAAAGCCGCTTCATAGGTATAGCCTTTTCGCCAAAATTTTTGCGCAATCCGCCAACCAATTTCTACGCAGGGATTAAATGGCAAAGGCGCTGCTGGAATATTTAACCCCACAAAGCCAATAAATTCTTGAGTTTCTTTTAATTCAACAGCCCACATTCCCCATCCATTTTGCTGAATAAATTTTTTGCGGATAGTCTCAACCATATTATCACTTTCTAATTGAGATAAAGTGCAAGGAAAATAGCGCATCACTTCAGGTGAAGAGTTAATTTCAGAAAAAAATGGCGCTTTATCACTCTCACGCCATTCTCTTAGGTGTAGTCTGGGAGTATCTAAATTCATCGTTATTCTCTATTTATATAAAATTAAGACAATAGCGATAAAATAGGATAAGCAACGAACAATGAAAAGAAAAATGGTACTTTATTTTTTATTTTCTTTTAGTTGGTTTTCTACTGGAGTAGCAACTTTATCTTTATTTGCATTAGAGCTTTCTTTTATTGAAACAACACGTTGTTGAGCAACTGATTTAGCTTGATGTTCAACTTGCTCTGATTGCCCAGTAAAAATACCACCACGCTTAATAGACATACTGCCACAACGACTAGTACCACGTAATTCACCGTGTTCTAAGATATCTAAATTATTTGCAGCACAGATGCCTTTTACAAAACCATCAATAATAATATCAGGTGCTGTTAATTCACCTTCAACTTGTCCCGCATGCATAACACGAATAACGCCATCTTTGACATTAATATTGCCGGCTACTTTACCCCAAATTTGGATATCGCCTTCAACATTAATATCGCCTTGGAATACCGTTCCTTTTGCAATAATCGTGTATAGTTTTTGCTCTGGCATCGGTTTTTTCTCTTCTGTTATTACTGGTGCAACAGGCTCTGCTGCTTTTGGTGTTTCAGTTTTACGACTAAACATAGCGGCTTTTTTTAACCTCAACGTCATAGAATAAATAATAATACTAAAAATTAGGATTAGAATAATCAAAAACTCTCCTGCCATCTGATAACGCCAAAAGGCAATTAATGCAAGAGTCCAAATGATCCATATCCCGCTGAATATAATATTTCGCAGTGTTCGCTTATTCTCCATAATTAGCTATATCCTTACCTCCCTGACAATAAATACACTTATGCATTCACCATTCTAATAAATAGATGGCAAGCATAATGCCAGCAATAAGGCTATTATTACCTTTTAGTTTTTTGATTTGTTCCTTGACCGAAATAAGATTTAATTAAATTAAGTGATAAAATCACTATTTTAATAATTTACGTTTGATGTGAATAAATAGTGATGATTACCAGTCTATTTAGATAAATATTTTTTATTAAAAATTAACATTTCACATTCTATCCCGTATTTTCATGAAAAATCATTCAAAAAAATTCAACATTTAAAATATCATCCAATCTAAATTTTGATAAAAAAAACGATAACATCATCACAATATCAATAAAAATAAAATTTAAAATAACAAATAAATAGTGATTTTTTTTGTATTTTATTTTTTGTTTATAATTTATTGCCTACTCCATATAAAGAAAAAACATCGTTATGATAACTCACGTTAAAATCACATTAGAAATCAATTTATCATTCAATTTTAATCTTCTTTTTATTTATATTTTACACTCTATTTTTTAATTTCTTTATAACAATTATTTTTCATAATAATTACACAAAACACTTTACAATAAAATTAACATTTAAAATGCACTTATTATTTTTTTACACTGTAAAGTGAAGAAACGATAACAACCCTTTGTTATATAATAACTTTATTCAAATAAATATAAAATGTAAATTATTAATTACATTCTAACATGTACTATTAGCTATCACCTTGAAAAAGAATTTATTCGTATTTAATTTCTTTTTGCAATTTATAAGGAATGTCTTTAAATTAACAAAATAACTTATCTTAAATTAGTAAAACAAAATGTAATGCCTAATATCTAAAAAAAAACCACATCAAATTGAAGAAAATAGTCTCTTTTTTATTTTTAATAGCACTCAATAATAAAGAGGTATTTTTATAAATATTCTTCTATTTATTTTTATAAAAATACAGTGATACTTATATAATAATTTTGGGCGAACCATGAATACAATACAATATGAAAAAAACGATCAATATGATTGTGCTATTCAGAAAAAATCTTATTTTTATCCACAATACCAAATACTAGAAAATGAACAAAAAGCGCTTTTTCTTATCAGAAAAAATGCACTTATATTGCAAAATTGCACTGATACAGTGACGGTGAGTGATAACCAAGTTCTTTTTCTACAACAAGGTAACTATACGATAAAAACACAAGGTACAGAGCCTACCGATATTATTTGTATCCCACTCTCTGATGATTTTTTAAGAGATTTCATGTCTAAGTACAATGAGATCTTGTGCCAAATAGAAAGAGACGAAGAATTTTCAAGTGCCTTTATTTGTTTTCAAAATTCACCTCTTATTCAATTTTGTAGTAATGGCTTTGAATATCTTACTATTCAATCTTGCCCTGAAGCCTTCATACAATTGCGCATTGAAGAGCTTTTAATTCTATTACTTTCAACTGATCAAGGTTCTGACTTAATGGCGTTATTGCGCCAACTTAGCCATCGTCAAGTTGATCGCTTAAAGATTTTTATGGAAAAAAATCATTTAAAAAATTGGAAGCTTAAACAATTTGCTCGTGAATTTGGAATGGGATTAACTACGTTTAAAGAGCTTTTTAATCATGTTTATGGTACTTCGCCAAGAACATGGATTTGTGAAAGACGAATTATTTATGCACACCAACTACTATTAACCACTGAAATGAGTATTGTTGATATTTCAATGGAATCTGGCTTTTCAAGTCAGTCTTACTTTACACAAAGCTATCATCGTCGTTTTAATATGACACCTAGTAAAGCGAGAAATCTCAGATCAAAATTATAAAAAATCCGACTGAATATCATAATATCTAAAAGTCATTCATAGTTAGAATACTTAAAATTTGTTCTTATGAGTGAGTTGTATATCGTGATAAAAGAAAATACATATAGCACCAAAGCCCATTATTATGACTATTTAGCCTTACTGAAAAAAATAATGGCACCCAACAATGAAGAAACTGTAGATAACTTGTTTAATCTACAGTTTTCTTTTCATTCTAATGAAAATATCGTTACTGCATATGATGTTAATGAGCAACAAATAAAAATACTATCCCGTGTTTTGTGCCGTGAAAGCTTAGACAGTTTATTACAGTCCACTTGGTTTTTACGAAAAAAATATTGTTTTGTTGTTATATCTAAAGAAGAAGTACGTGATGTTATTAATTTTGCACATTCATTTCATGCAGAACAGCCACATTCAACAATAACACCAGCAGATTGGGATAAATCATTAAGAGCAACAGTCAATATCAATGAACATATGCGCTTAATTCAAGCCGTAATAAAACCGCTTTTTATTTGGTGGGCTCAACACATTACTCCCCAGCTTTTTACACTTTATGAAACTAAAAGAGAGCTCGAACTTCAAATTAAACAGTGTGAAAATATTAAGTCATTTGAAGAAAAACAACTATCAAATAAAAGTGATCCTTTTTTATCTTTAGATGATATCAATATTAAGCTTAATGCGGATACAGTCAGACTAATTGTTATCAATGACTTATTACAAAAAGATATCCAATTACTCCTCGATAATTGGAAAAATGAGCCTATCTTTAATGTTGAAATTAATAACACTTTAGATTATATCCAAAAAATAATGCCAAATTCTGAATTAATAAAACCATTATGGATGATTTTAAATAGGATTCCAGAATATCCTGAAAACTGCCAGAAATTAAAAGATTGGCTACTAGAAAGAGAACTTTGTCTAAAGAACGATGAATTTTTATGGCGATAATAAAATATCAGCTCTTCTCTGAATAAAAGAGAAGAGCTGATGTTACCTAATAATTATTAATTATTCTATTTAATATCTAAGATCTCAATTGTCACTATGGACATGGATTCTGGTGGCACTTGTCCTGGCACACCATTCTTCCCATAACCGCCACCTGGTTTTATATAAATTTTGGCTTTACCATTGATACCTGCTTTTGCAATAAAGGTATTCAGTGGTAACGGCAATTGTCGGTAAGGTAAAATAAGTGGCTTAGCTTTATCATAATTAAGAGTTACAGTGCCATCAGTTAACTCTTCATGCATTGTAAATACAACGGTTTTACCTGCTATTGAAACCACAGGCTTACCCTGTTTTAATATTTTAAAGTAGGTGTTATCGTCATATTGTACGTAATTCTGTTTTTGGATCTCAGATAAAATGGATTTATTACGCTGGGCATTATCTTTTCCAATAATTGAATAAGCATAAGCAAGTTGCCCGGCAATCATTTGCCCTTCACCTGCCATTTTCTCAAGCTGCTCTTTTAGCGTTTTATTCTCTTTTAAAATCTTACTAGTATCTGTGTTAACTTTTGCTAATTCAGCATCTTTTGCTTTAATTTGCTCATTTAATTTAGCAATAGATTCTGTTTGTTGTTGCTTTAACATACTAACTTGCTGTGCATTTTCTGTATTTTGTTTTTCTAATTGTACTTTTGCTTCAGCTAATTGAGCACTCAATTTATCCGTTGTATTTTGCTTTTCAGTGAGTTGTTTTTCTAACAATGCTAAAGTTTTCTCACTCTCTGTTTTGCTCGTGGTGACTTGAGCTAGTGCAATATTATTCTCTTTAAATTGTGCATCTAATGTTTGATATTTATTCGATAGCTCACTTTGCGCTTTCTCTAATTTAGCTATCAGATTATTTTTATCAGTAATTAAATTATCAACGGCTTTTTCGCCAGCAGATAAACTCTTCTTCAAGTCAGCAAGTTCCGTAACCTTGTTATCTAACTGTGCTTTTAATTCTGGGATCTCTTTTAGTTTTTCATCTACTTGCTCTTTTTGCTGTTGAACAGCTAAAAGCGATTTATTAAGTTGAGTTTGTTCCTGATTACTTTTTTCAACTTGTGTTTTTAGTTGTGCTATTTCTTTGCGTTGTTCTTCAACAAGTTTGCTATTTGTATCTTGTTGCTTTTCTGCTTCTGCGACTTTTAATGCAAGCTCTTTAGATAAATCTTCACGTTCTGATGTGATCTTCAATAATGTACTTTGTAATTTATCTATCTCTTTTTTCGCAGAGTCATCTTTTAACAATAGTTGAGCCTGTGCAAACTGAGTCTGCACATCTTCTTTCTCTTTCTTTATCGTTGCTAATTGATTTTGTACATCTGAAAGTTGTTTGGTTAATTTTTCTTGCTCGGCCGTTATTATTAATAACGACTTTTCTAGCACTGTTATTTCTTGATTTTTTGCTGCTTCTAATTTATCTAACTCTTGTTCTTTTTGCTTATTATTATCATTTAGCAATTGCTGAGATTCGACATACTGAGCTTGTATGGCTTCTTTTTCTTGTTCAATTTTAGCAAGCAATATCTGTTTTTCATTCAACTGACTTATTAGCTTTTCTTGCTCTACTTTTATGCTTTCAAGTGAATTCTGTAATTTATCAATCTCTTTTTTGGCACTATCATCTTTTAACAGAGCTTGAGCCTGTTGATACTGAGATTGTAATTGCTCTTTTTCTTGTTCAAGCTGAGTATATTTCGCCTCTAAGGTTTTAAGTATCCCCGCTTGTTGCTCAAAATCTTGTTGCTGTTTTGCTAACTCTGTATTTTTTACTGTTGTTGCCTGTAATACATTCTCTTTTTCGGCTAGTTGCTTAACTAATAAGTCACGTTCTTTTTTTATTGTATCTAAATCACTCTGTAGCTTGGCTACAGCCTGTTTTAACGTGTCATCAGTAAGCAAGTTGTTCGCCGTCGCTAATTCTGCTTCTGTTTCAGCCAGCGTTAATTCAAGTTGTTTAATTTGGCTATTCGCATTTTGAAGTTTTTCTAAATGCTCTTTTGTTATAGCTACCTGCTCAGTGTATTTTTGATATAGCGTTTGGTATTTATTTCTCGTATCTGCTAAACGATTTAATAGCTCTTTATTAAAAAGAGGTTGTTTATGATCGAGTACAGAGCGATTGAAATGATATGCAAAGTGGAAAGGAATGGCCGTAACAGAATAAAATGTTCCTGGAATAATATCTAACAAGAAATTGTCATTACGTTGAGGCCTTGCATAACTCTCTTTCGAATACAGAGCTAATGGGTTATAAACCGTTGCATTATTTCTGTAGCTATAACGATTAAGATCCTCTGGTGTAAATTGCGGTTTAATCGGAATAAATGAAAGCAACGGAGTTAAATAACGAGTATAGTCACTCTTTAATTTTGAATAATCAGCAGGTAACACAGGGCAATTTTCTGCCAGCGTGATATCAGGAGTCTTAACAAGTTCGACTGCCTGATTATCTGTTTTAGCTGGCGTAGAAGGTTTAACTCGTTGCTCTGGTTTTGTTTGTTGAGTCGCTGTGGTGCGGTTTACTCCACGATTAGCCTGACCGGTTCTCGTTGACGATGAAATTGTAGCAGATGTTTTAGGCTCAATTTTAATTGGCTTTTGTGTTTCAAAATAACGGTCAAAATCTTCAATAACAGAATTAAACTCATTATTGGCAAACGACAGTGTTGGAAACAGCATAAAAGCGAGACAAACACTCTGCTTTAATTTCATAGTAATTATTCACCTAATTTTTTTAATGTCGAATTAACTGACATAATCGACAAATAGCGAACTTTTGCACATAAAACTTCTGTTTTTGATTCAATACTCATTTTTAATAAATCTAAACTATCTTTACTTGCTGTACCTTGAACACTACGGTACATCGCATTGATTTCGCTAATTTCTTTAAATGAGCTCATCATCGATTGATAATCAGATGGAGAAAAAGTTTTCAAAGAATCAAGTTGTTTGATACAAGCACTTTGCGGTGCCAGTCCCAATTTTCTTGCATCTACGCCACTATCAGCAGGCTCTGCAGCTGGTGCCATAGAAAGCGGTTGTGCAACAGCCGCTGGTTGAGCAGTTGCTACAGGCTGTGTGGTTTGTGCTGGCGCTGGCGTTTCAATTGGACGAGAGTGATCAGTCCACGCACACCCTGATAGGGCGAGGACGCTGGTTGCCATAAATACAGCGAGGACATTCTTTTTATTTTGTAATAAGGACATCATTTTTCCTTAATTCCGATCAGTCTTAAATAAGAGCATATGAGTTGTCGCATTTTAAGCCATTTTATTATAATTTTCTATTACCTACTGCATACTAAATAAATAAGCTAACACCCTTGGTTGCAATGAGTGTGCCTATCATTTCATTTATTTTTTCTTAAAATACTACTTACATCACACTAAATGCATCAAATCTTGAATATCGGATTTATTTAGTAAAAATGTTGTCATATAAACTGATCGTTTTTTATATTGATGGAATAATACCAGATAATAATATAAATAATAATACTAATTTTATCATTTATTTACGCAATTTACGTGTGAAAAATACTCTTATATTTTGTTGCTGTTTTTTAATACCGAGATAAAATCAAAAAATGAATATCTAATATAAGCTTTGGTATTCATTTTATCCTTAAAAATAGGAGAACTAAGATGAGTCATTTTAAAATTGGTATCGTTGTCGGTAGTTTAAGAAAAGATTCGTTTAATAAACAAACAGCACATGCCTTAATTAAGTTATTTCCTCAAGAATTTACCTATCAGTTTATCGATATTAGTACTCTCCCTCTCTATAACCAAGACGATGACAGTCATACCCCTTCTTCTGTTGTCGATTTCAAACAACAAATAAAAGCATGTCAAGGCATCATCTTTATCACCCCTGAATATAACCGTTCAATACCTGGTGTGCTTAAAAATGCTATTGACCAAGCTTCTCGCCCTTATGGGACAAATGCTTGGGATAAAATTCCAGCAGGTATTATTGGGGTTTCAACTGGTAATATTAGTACAGCAATAGCTCAACAGCATTTACGTAATTCGTTAGCCTTCTTGAATATGCCAACTCTAAATCAACCAGAATGTTATCTAAAATGGTATGATGGCATGGTTGAAAATGGACAGTTTTCAGAGAAAACAGCAACTTTTATGCAAAACTGGATTGATGCCTACGTTGCTTTTGTGAAGCAAAATAATCAATAATCCAACAAGCTAAAAAGAGCTTCATGTAAAAAACATAAGCTCTTTTTCTTTTTTATCATCAAAGTTAATGTAATTTATTTGGTTATAATATCTCTACTGGTAAATAAAAATTTTAGTATTTCATAGGTAAAGAGTAACAATATCCTTGTTTACTTCACTATTAAATAACACAAGACAAAAATAGATTATCATTAAAAGATATTTTTTATTATAACCATTAAGAATTGTTTATTATATAAACAAAAATAAATAAATTTAAATAGAACTAGATCCGAGATCAATTTCAATCATTTATCTTATTAGCCCTAAAGCCAGAAAATATCAATAAGACTTCAACTTACTACCACATATAAAATTTACAATTTGATAATTATTTTTAATAATTTATATTAGGCTAGAACATTAGCCATCATAATGTGCGATACATATCTAAATATGTGCGATACACATCTAAATAATATGCATCTACAATTGTGATAAACAAAAAAATTACCTATATTACTCATCCATTAAATACTGGCAGGTAAATCATGGATAAAAATTTAAAAGAAATTGAATGCGAAATTGCTGCTCTAAAAATTGTTATCAAATCTTTACTTTCCACACTAAGTGATAAACAACGAAGGGATATGTTGGGCAATATATCTATAGTGCTTGAGGACACATCAAACAAATACCCTCAGCTCAATGAAGTTATTAACTTAACTGAGCAATATGTGAAGAAACTTACCCAAGCCTAATGAAAACGATTATTTGCTATTGCTATTAAGTTTACACCCTAATTTTATAGGGTGCTAATAGCATCCTATTGATTATTTTATATAGGATACACTGTGATTTTTCTTTCATTAATACAACACTAAGTTAAATTTACTGAATGTCTATTTTCCACATCTAAAATATCCTCATATTTACTGTTTTAATAAAAAATTGATAAAATTGCATATTCTTTTATCAATTTAATTTTTTCTTGGATTTAATTAAACAATTAATTAATATGAAAAATAATCTATCACACAGCAATAAATTGTCGTTCTTTTGAGGATCTTATGGAAAAAAAAGTTGTCAATATAGAGTATGAAATTGCGGCAGTAAAAGTAATTTTGAAAGCCTTGTTATTGACTTTGACAGATAAACAAAAAGAAATAGTGATCCAGGATGTACATAAGACCATCAATGATGCTTATATCGATCACCCTCAATACCAAGATGTTATAAGTAAGACAGAACAATATATAAAAAAAATGCTCTAAGCATTGAGACACTATTCTTCATCACCCTCTCTTTATTATTATTTATATTAGAGAGGATTTATATCTACATCTTTAAAAATTAATCGCTTCAAGCTTTAACATAATCACTGATTGATTATGAAAATTAAAATGGAAAGTACTTTTTAATTTATTGAATATAAATAAAATAACATTGCTATTTATAGAACGTTTAATTTGGATAATAATTTTCTTTTTCACATGATGAAAATAATAAAACATAACCACTTTAACACTCAATCAATGAGCAAGTTAAGCTTATTTATACTGTTAAATAAAAACAAGAATAATAAAAATTTAACCTTTAGATTTATTATATTTTTGTGTCTAACGAGTAAAAACTTACCACATTAGACACATACTTTATCAATTTTTTCTATATCAACGATTAGCTAGATTGAATTTTTGTACCGATAGCTGTAATTCTTCGGTTTGTCTTTCTAATGAAATGGCTGCTGCTGAAACTTGTTCAACTAAAGAGGCATTCTGTTGTGTTACGCTATCCATTTGAGTAATAGCCACACTCACTTGACCAATACCTTTACTTTGCTCTTCAGACGCACTAGTGATTTCTTTCATTATTGACGTTACCTGTTTAACTCCCGTCAAAATGTCTTCCATCGTTTTTTCCATATCACTGACTAAGCTTGCACCTTTTCTTACTCGCGTAGTGGAGTCAGCAATAAGCACTTCAATCTCTTTAGCGGCTTTGGCACTATCTCCTGCTAAATTACGCACTTCATTGGCGACAACCATAAATCCTCGCCCATGATTTCCTGCCCTTGCCGCTTCTACTGACGCATTTAAAGCAAGTATATTTGTTTGAAACGCAATATTATTAATAACGTCGATGATATCTGCAATTTTACTTGAACTATCAGAGATCCCATCCATTGTTGTTACAACAGATTCAGCTAATTCATTGCCTTTTTCAACAGTCACTGATGCAACTTCAGCCAATTCTCTCGCCTGGTAAGCATGTTCCATGTTCTGGTTAACGGCAGCTGTTATCTCTTCCATACTCGCGGCTGTTTGCTCTAATGCCGTTGCTTGCTCTTCTGTACGAGAAGCCAAATCGTTATTCCCTTTGGCAATTTCAGATGCACCACGATAGATGCTTTCACTTCCCATTCGGATCGTACTTACCGCTTCATGCAAACTATTTTGCATATCATTTAATAACGGTATTAATCGCCCAGCACAGTTATTACCAAAAGGCTCAAGGGACTGACTCAGATCGCCTTCTGTAATTTTCACAAAATGTTGGCGAATGCTTTCAAGTGGTTTTTGTAACATTGCCAGTAAATAACGGTCAGTGAGGATCAGAATAACTCCCCCTAAAATGGCGCTAATAATAATAACAATTTGTGTCACTTCAATAAGCTCATCCACTTCTTCAATGGTGCTATCAATTTTTATATTTGCAGTATTATTAAAGTTCTCACTCACATTACCTAATTCGCGACTCAACGCAGGTGTTACATTTTTTGCATGATATTCATATTGCTCAATGGTGCCATTGAGCGCTAATTCCATCTGCTTTTTTACTCCTTGCTCAAAAAGAGCTTGCCATACATCCATTAGCTCTTTTGATACTTTTGCATCCATCGGCCCTGGAGAAACAGACTTCATATATATAATCTGCTTTTCCATATTTTCCATCGCCAGTTGTGCTTGTGTAAAATCGACTTTTTTGCCTTCTGCTTTCTCCTTAACGAGACGATTTAATCGAGAAGTGAATCGAAAGTACTGATCATTTCCCTGACTGAGTGCAGCCATTTGTTTTATTATTTGATTATCAGATTGATTGCCTTTAGATATTTGTGATAGTGACCATGCGCTATAAAGACTGACACTGCCAAATAACACACATAATATCCCCAGAATGATTATCATCATCAGACGAATAGTAATATTACGAAGTTTCTGCATCGAATTTCTCAACTAACAAGATAAAGTAATCCCAATTGGGCGTAATGTACTCTTATCGACACTTTTTCAATTTATTTTAATTTTTTACTAATTTTTTTTATAAATTTATTTTTAATTTTCTATACATAAAAATAGTTAGAGGGGAGAAGCAAAAGTGTTACTTATATATCATTTTTTATAACTTGATGAAGAAAATATAAAATCATTTAAAATCATAGCATTAAAATAAAGTGGTGATAAAAATGAATAATAATAGTTAAAGAAATAAAATAATAACTATATTGTTTATATAGTTACTTTCTTTAATAATTTATTTAAAGAATAAAAATTCTTCCAATAATAAATCTTATTATCACTTAACTAGCATTTGAGCTTTATACTATTTATTTGATTATCACAGTGGCTACTCTCGAGTTATTTTAAGTAAGTAGGTGCGATTATAGATATTAGGAGGAAGGCGTTTACATGAGGTGATACAACCTGACTCACCTATTTAATATAAATAAAATTAAATAATTCTATTTTTATCTAAAAATAATCTGAAGCGCGGAAACAAATATCGTCGAAACAAACTTCACCATCAGGTTTAAATCCATAACGAAAGAGAGTTTTTGTTACCTTCCTTGAGTGAGGAAGCAAAGCTGTGCTTCTTTGGTTCAGGGCGACGCCGTTGGCATGACGAGAATCGATGTCACCAATGGTCAACATCAACATCTATTCCATCTGGCTGATAAAACGTGGGAATACTTCATCCAACTTCAAAAATTCTGCGTTACTGAATTCACCGATAATGCTGGCTCGGTCAGCCAGATAGTGCAGTCGGTTTCCTTCCAGTACCAGACAAGCGCCAAAACAAGGTGATTCTTTATTGCCTGTTTGGGATCACATTTATCACTCCGCCCTTTTCACTTATAACAAACAGGTGATATCATTCACCACGTAAATACCTTTCAACTCAACCCGAGGCTTCGATGCTGGAGAATGTCATCATCTGATAATCAGTTTCCCCGACCTTTACAGGCCGGACTGATTATCAATGCGCTAAAATCGAATGCGGACACCGCTGTATGTTTGCATGTTTTACACATGATGATGAAACAGGTTTTCCAGTATGAATTTATCCCGTCAGGAACAACGTACCTTACACGTTCTCGCCAAAGGTGGACGTATTGCACACGTCCGCGATGCTTCAGGTCGCGTCACCGCCGTTGAATGCTACAGTCGCGAAGGGCTGCTACTTGTCGACTGCACGCTCACCGTCTTCAAAAAACTCAAAGCCAAAAAGCTGATCAAATCCGTCAACGGTCAGCCTTATCGCATTAACACTACCGGACTGAATAACGTCCGCGCCCAGCTCGATAACCGTTAAGGAGAGGATCATGGATATCCCACGTATTTTTACTATTAGCGAAAGCGAACACCGCATTCATAACCCTTTTACGCCCGAAAAGTACAACACACTGGGTCGAATATTACGCATGAAGCCGAATACTCGCATCCTTGATCTTGGCAGTGGCTCGGGGGAAATGCTCTGTACCTGGGCCCGTGATCACGCCATTACTGGTGTCGGTATCGATATGAGTCAGTTGTTCAGCGAGCAAGCCAGACGGCGTGCGGAAGAACTCGGCGTAAGCAACCGTGTTCATTTCATTCATAACGATGCCGCCGGGTATGTGGCAGAAGAAAAATGCGATGTAGCCGCTTGCGTCGGCGCGACATGGATTGCCGGTGGATTTGTTGGAATGGTTGAGTTGCTGGCGCGGAGCCTTAAACCAGGTGGGATCCTGCTCATCGGTGAACCCTACTGGCGTCAGTTCCCAGCATCAGACGAAATAGCCCAAGCCTGTGGCGTCAGCTCGACGAGCGATTTCCTGACGCTGTCAGGACTTGTCAGCGAGTTCGACGGCCTCGGCTATGACGTGGTGGAAATGGTACTGGCAGATCAGGAAGGCTGGGACCGGTATGAGGCAGCGAAATGGCTGACCATGCGTCGCTGGCTGGACGCCAATCCTGATGATGACTTTGCAGCAGAAGTCAGAGCCGAGCTAAACATCTCGCCAAAACGTCACGTAACGTACACGAGAGAATACTTTGGCTGGGGCGTGTTCGCGCTCATCGCCAGGTAAAATAAGTTCCCGGTATTTCTGGCTGGAGATACTGGGAGCTTCACCTTTTCTTTGATCTGATGCATCACCCGCACAAAACATATTTAATATGTTTATTAATCAGGATATCACCATAAGGACATCATATGTCAAAACACGAAAAGTATTGTTAGGCCTGAGGAATGCGATGTCGGAACCCGATGCACACTATGCCAGTGATCAATATTGTACATACTGCAGCGATGGCAATCTGAAATTCTAGGAAGAGACCATTTCCGGTCTGGCGGGTTTCCTTGATTCCTAGCAAAATAAGCAATTGCATTGCTATTTTAGCAAGCACCCTACCGGCATAGGTGTTCAGAATACAAAGAAACTCTGGCAATTCATCTTGGGTTAAAAAAGCATAGCAGGGGGCAATTATCCCCCCGAGTTCAATAGAGTAATAAAATGCTATAACTGCTGATTTATCAAGGAAAAATTAAGTTTGGTAGACTTCGGGAGAGACTTGAGTTTGGAGCGGGCGAAGGGAATCGAACCCTCGTATAGAGCTTGGGAAGCTCTCGTTCTACCATTGAACTACGCCCGCAATTGATTTTCTTGATTATACGCTTCCCTAATTGAACGACAATCCCCTTCTTATTTAAATGATTACTTAATCATCGCAAAAAAGACAACCCACTGTTTTTAAAAACAAAAAAGCCACCTTTCGGTGGCCTTGTAACTATATTGTTCTTCGTTAATGCTATTGTTAAATTAAGGATTTATTTAAAATAACAATTATTTATTAGGGCGCATTGCCGGGAATAGAATAACATCACGAATGGTATGGCTGTCAGTAAATAACATCACCATACGGTCAATACCAATACCTAAACCAGCTGTTGGAGGTAAACCGTGTTCTAATGCCGTAATGTAGTCATGGTCAAAGAACATCGCTTCTGCATCACCCGCTTCTTTTTGGCGAACTTGATCTTCAAAACGCTCTGCTTGGTCTTGAGCATCATTAAGTTCTGAGAAGCCATTACCAATTTCACGACCACCAATAAAGAATTCAAAGCGATCAGTGATAAATGGATTATCATCGTTACGACGAGCCAGTGGAGAAACTTCAGCTGGGTATTCAATGATGAACGTTGGTTGAATTAAGTGGCTTTCAGCAACTTCTTCAAAAATTTCACATTGAACACGACCTAAGCCCCAGCTTTTCTCAATCTTAATACCGATAGACTGAGCAATAGCAACCGCTTTATCCATATCATCAAGATCAGCCATTGCAGTTTCTGGACGATATTTGCAGATAGCTTCTTTCATGGTTAATTTGGCAAATGGTTTACCAAAATCAAACTCTTGATCACCATATTTCACTAACGAAGAACCCAGTACATTTTCAGTTAATGTACGGAATAACTCCTCAGTTAATTCAATCAGGTCACGATAATCTGCATACGCCATATAGAGTTCCATCATGGTGAACTCAGGGTTATGACGTGGTGATACACCTTCGTTACGGAAGTTACGGTTGATTTCGAATACGCGATCAAAACCACCGACAACTAAACGTTTTAAATATAACTCAGGCGCAATACGCAGATACATATCGATATCTAACGCATTATGGTGAGTAATAAACGGACGCGCACTTGCTCCACCAGGGATAGTTTGCATCATCGGCGTTTCAACTTCCATAAAGCCTTTATTCACCATAAATTGACGGATACCCGCCATAACTTGTGAACGAATTTGGAAAGTTTTGCGCGATTCTTCGTTAGATATCAGATCTAGATAACGCTGACGATAACGCATTTCTTGGTCAGCTAAACCGTGGAATTTATCCGGTAACGGGCGCAGTGCTTTAGTTAATAAACGCACTTCTGTACAGTGAACACTTAATTCACCTGTTTTCGTTTTGAAAACACGACCGCGAGCACCTAAGATATCGCCCAGATCCCATTTTTTAAATTGCTCGTTATAAATACCTTCTGGTAAATCATCACGAGAAACATAAAGCTGAATACGGCCACCCATGTCTTGCAATGTAGCGAAAGATGCCTTGCCCATAATACGGCGAGTCATCATACGACCTGCAATAGAAACTTCCACATTCGCTGCTTCTAACTCTTCTGCACTCATTGCATCATACTTTTGATGTAATTCGTCAGACAGAGCGTCTCTGCGGAAATCATTTGGGAATGCGTTACCATTATCGCGTAAAGCGGATAATTTTTCGCGGCGTGTTTGCAGTTCGTTATTTAAATCAGGTGCCTGCTCCGCACCTTGTTGCTGTTGCGACATGTTTTTCCTCACAGGCCCGCTTTTAAGCTAGCTTCAATAAATTTATCAAGATCACCGTCTAATACTGCTTGCGTATTACGTGTTTCCACACCAGTACGTAAATCTTTAATGCGTGAATCATCAAGAACATAAGAACGAATTTGACTACCCCAGCCAATATCGGACTTGTTATCTTCCATTACTTGCTTGTCTGCATTTTTCTTCTGCATTTCCAGCTCGTATAATTTCGCTTTCATCTGCTTCATTGCCTGATCTTTGTTCTTATGCTGAGAGCGATCGTTTTGGCATTGAGTGACAAGACCTGTTGGAACGTGGGTAATACGCACCGCAGATTCTGTTTTGTTAACGTGCTGTCCACCCGCACCTGAAGCACGATAAACGTCAATACGTAAATCAGCTGGGTTGATTTCAATATCAATATTGTCATCAACTTCAGGGTAAATAAAGGCAGAGCTAAATGAGGTATGGCGACGGCCACCTGAGTCAAATGGACTTTTACGAACTAAGCGATGAACACCTGTTTCTGTACGTAACCAACCATAAGCGTACTCACCAATAATTTTGATAGTCGCTGATTTTAATCCTGCAACATCACCGTCAGATTCTTCAATAATTTCTGTTTTAAAGCCTCTTGATTCAGCCCAACGTAAGTACATACGCATCAGCATACTTGCCCAATCCTGCGCTTCTGTACCACCAGAGCCTGCTTGTAAATCAAGGTAGCAATCCGCACTATCATATTCACCAGAGAACATGCGACGGAATTCTAATTGCTCAAGCTTTTTATTTAAACCATCTAATTCAGCAATAGCTTCGTTAAATGTTTCTTCATCATCAGCTTCAACCGCTAAATCAAGTAAACCAGAAACATCTTCTAATCCTTGATCTAACTGATCGATTGTTTCTACGATGGCCTCAAGAGATGAACGCTCTTTGCCCAATGCTTGTGCCCTTTCTGGCTCATTCCATACATCAGGTTGCTCTAATTCAGCGTTAACTTCTTCTAAACGCTCTTTCTTGGCATCATAGTCAAAGATACCCCCTGAGAACATTTGTTCTTTCAGAGACTTCTTCTATTTGGTGTTTTACGGGGTTGATTTCAAACATACTTTTTCGTCTTTATGTTGTTTTCAAAAAACAGTTGGAATAAATTTTGAACCGCATATTGTAACGGATATATCAGCGGGTTTATAGCATTTATATACAATTGTCTACCAGATAGTTATTACCATAACAACGTTACCCTTTATATCACGATAAATTACTTACTTATTCGTGTTAACAAGGCCAAATGTGCTCAACAAGCAGTTGTGCATTACGTTGTCCTCTAAACTCATTTACATCTAGTCGATAGGCTAACTCTACCGTTTTAATGCTGTTATCCGGCCACATATTGATATCAACATTGAATGCAATCGCATCAATCATTAAATGACTATTCACTGGCTGAAGCATCATTTTTAAATGCTTACTACCTACAATACGTTGTTGTAACAACGTAAATTTACCGTCAAATAGAGGTTCAGGAAAAGCCTGTCCCCAAGGCCCTGCTTCTCTTAGCATTTCGGCGATAGGTAATGAAAGTTGATTATCGGTTAGTTCACCATCCGATAAAATTACGCCTTGTAACTGTTCATCGGAAACCAACTCTGCCATCAAAGACGAAAAATGACGCTGAAACAGTGGGAATTTCTCTTCTTCAAGTGAAAGCCCAGCAGCCATTGCGTGCCCACCGAATTTCACCATCAACCCCGGATTTAACGTATTTAATCGTTCTAATGCATCTCGAAGATGTACACCACTTATTGAACGACCAGAGCCTTTCAACAAACCATCACCGCTAGGTGCAAAAGCAATAACAGGGCGATGCAATTTTTCTTTAATACGAGAAGCTAAAATACCTACAACACCTTGATGCCACTCAGGATGATAGATCGCTAAACCATTTGGTAAATCATGTTGTGTTCCCATAAATTGACGGAAAATGGTTGAAGCTTCTTCTTGCATACCCGCTTCAATTTCACGCCGAGTTTGATTTAATCCATCAAGTTCATTAGCAATTTCACGCGCAGAACCAATATTGTCGGTTAAAAGTAAAGCAACACCCACAGACATATCATCAAGACGCCCAGCAGCGTTTAAGCGTGGCCCTAAAGAGAAACCCAAATCGCTACTGACTAGTTGAGCGAGTTCTTTTCGAGAGACTTCCGTTAGCGCTTTTATTCCTACACAACAACGACCAGCTCTAATTCGGCGTAATCCTTCATAAACAAAAATACGATTATTTTCATCGAGAGGAACAACGTCTGCCACTGTGCCTAATGCAACTAAATCAAGAAAATCCGCCATATTGGGGCGAACTAAGTTTTGTTGCTCAAACCAACCTTGTTTTTCTAATTCAGCTCTTAATGCCGTCATTAAATAAAAAGTAACGCCAACACCAGCTAATGATTTAGATAAAAAAGAACAATCTGTCAGGTTAGGATTAATAATCGCATCAGCCGCGGGTAAGGTTTGTCCGGGTAAATGGTGATCAGTAACGAGGACACGAATGCCATATTCATGAGCGGTATCCACACCTTCAAAAGAGGAAATTCCATTATCAACGGTGATAATAAGATCAACTCCCTTTTTAGCAACGTCATGAACAACTTGAGGGCTTAAACCATAGCCATCATCAAAGCGATTAGGAATATGATAGCTAACTTGCTTAAATCCCATTTGCCGTAATGCTTTAATCGCAAGTGCGGTACTTGTTGCGCCATCAGCATCAAAATCGCCGACAATTACAATACGAGATTGTTGCTGTAACGCCTCAATCAGTAATGAAATTGCCGTTTCTATTCCTGTTAATGCTTGATAATGAAGTAAGCCTTTTAACGATCGTTCTAGTTGAACTTCAGATGTTATTCCGCGATTAGCATAAATTTGTCGTAATAAGGGATCTAAGTTATCCGGTAATTGAGTTGCCTTTGCAATTCGACGACGCAGTGTCGGTTCAATAGTGACCATAAAACGTAATTACTTCTCTTTTTTATCTAATAATTCAACAAGGTTTTGAGCAGAAATATACCCACCGTAAATACTGGCATTAGGTAATACAATAGCAGGAGTGCCTTGAATACCCATCATGGTGCCTAATTTAAAATGTTCATTGATATTGATTTTTGCACATTCATCAATGGGGATAATTTTGTCACCTTTAAATGCACTGTCTAATGATTTATTAGGAAAACCACTACACCACACAGCATTCATTTCTTTACTCACGATATTATTGCCAACACCGTTACGAGGAAATGCCAAATAACGCACTGTTACACCCTGTTTATTCAGTTCAGGCACTTCTTGGTGAAGTTTTTGGCAATAAGGGCAACTGATATCAGTAAAAATGGTGATCATATGGCGCTCATTACGCGCTTTATAAACAATCATTTCATTTTTAAGTGAGTCTATTTTTTTCATAATAACTTGATTAGCAATACTAACTGGCTCACCACTACTAATATTATAAATAGGCCCTGCAGTCAGATATTTACCATCATCTGTAATATAAAAAATGCCTTTATCTGATAATACTGCATTTAATCCAACAATCGGCGTTGGTTGAATACTCTCTGCTTTAATCTGCATTTTAGCCAATTGCGCTTCAATAGAAGTATTGTCAGCAAGCACTGGCATTGACACCATACTTAATAAGATTGGCAACCAGAATAATTTCTTTTTCATTTGAATTCCTATTTAACGCCAGCTATTTAGCGGCTATCCCCTTGGGTGATGTTGCTGATGAAGCGCCTTCAAGCGCTCTGTTGCAACATGGGTATAAATCTGTGTTGTAGAGAGGTCACTGTGCCCCAATAACATCTGTACAACACGCAAGTCTGCTCCATGATTTAAGAGATGTGTCGCAAATGCATGACGCAACACATGGGGTGATAGTTTTTCAGTATCAATCCCTGCTATCACGGCATAATGTTTTATCCGATGCCAGAATGTTTGTCGTGTCATTTTTTGCCCTCTTAAGCTAGGAAAAACAATATCGTCCGTTTTCCCTTGCATTAAAGTGGGTCTTCCATATTGCAGATATTGCTCTAGCCAGTAAATAGCTTCTTCACCTAAAGGAACTAATCGTTCTTTATCACCTTTACCAATAACACGTAGCACGCCTTGTCGTAAGCTGATATCAGAAAGGGATAATCCCACTAATTCAGAAACACGAAGTCCACACGCATAAAGGACTTCAAGCATTGCTTTATCGCGCAATTCAAGTGGCTCATCAATACAGGGGGCATTGAGTAGGTCATCAACTTGTCGCTCACTTAAATCTTTTGGTAAACGTTTTGGGAGCTTAGGCGTTGAAAGTAATGCACTAGGATCATCTAAACGTAATTTTTCACGATATAAATATTGGAATAATCGACGCATTGTACTAAGCAATCGAGCGGCGCTGCTGGCTTTATAGCCTTCATCTAAACGTGTCGCGAGAAAAGATTGTAAATCCAAAGTAGTGGCTGATAACCAATCTAATTGCTGGTGTGCAAGCCATTGGCCTAGTGCTTGTAAATCTAAGCGATAAGAGCTGAGTGTATTAGCGGATAAGCCTTGCTCTAACCAAATATTGTCGAGAAATTGTTCAATGATAATATCAGTATCTTCATTGGTATGAGTTGTCTTTTTTGTCGATAATTTAGTTTGTGACACGGTCTTGCGCTCCCTCTCTTTAGCTTATCGCCTTTACATTATGCCTTATAAAAAAAATTTTCTGGTACAATAGTGACCTTTATTGGCAAAAATATCCTAAAAACCTTTATGAAAATTGGTCTATTTTACGGTTCTAGCACCTGTTACACCGAAATGGCAGCAGAAAAAATTCGTGATATTCTCGGTGAAGAGTTTGTTGATCTTCATAATGTTCAAGAGTGTGATCTCACGCTTATGGAACAATATGACATCCTTATTTTAGGTATTCCAACTTGGGATTTTGGTGAGATCCAAGAAGATTGGCTCAATATTTGGGATACATTGCCGACATTAAATTTAAAAAATAAGCTTATTGCAATGTATGGAATGGGCGATCAAGTTGATTACAGCGAATGGTTTCTTGATGCGCTGGGTATGCTCTACCATCATTTATTACCAAGTGGTGTTAAGTTTATTGGATTCTGGCCTGTTGATGGGTATGAATTTATCAGCCCAAAACCTTTATCGGATGATGGTAAGCATTTTGTTGGTCTTGCATTAGATGACGTTAACCAGTTTGAAGAAACTGATGAACGTTTATCACAATGGTGTATGCAAATTCTACGTGAAGTAGAAGAAAATTTATAAATTTAATATCCAGGTATTAAATATCTGGATATTGCATTAATAACTGAGAGAAGTTACGCCACTCATTTTCAGTCATACTATCAAAAGCGACCCATAACGTGATTTGCTTTTTATTTAGAATAGAAGTCAACGTTATTCGAGTACCAAAACGGCTGATCCAAGGGCTTTTTGTTATTTGCCATTCATGCAGTTTCCATTGAATTCGATTACCATTTAGTAAAACAAAATCCCCTTTGATACGACTAATATTCTTTTGTGTGAAATACCAACTGCCGATCAGGAAAAGTAACAATGGCACCCAAACATAAATAAAATCAGGAGGCCACGGATACAACAGTAAGCCTATCACAAAGGCAACATAAGCAACCGTTGAGAAAAGTTGAGTGAACCATGATACTGTGAGGTGCGATTTCCATAAAATCACGAGTTATATTAACTCCTGCTGTAATTCTATACGGATATAAATAAGTTAAAGATAATAAAGACCAACCTATTTATAATGTAACTTCTTTCTTAACCTTGCAAATAATTTATCTTACATGTTAGCTCAATTATTTATGGCTATCCTTTCTATTTAATATGTGTTCAAAAAATATAACTTAATAATAAATACGTAATTTATATTCTTTTTTAATCGTTGTTTTAATAAATTCAGCATACCTGATTTATTCAGTATAAAACGAAAAACATCGAAAAAAAGGCGATTTAAGCCATCATTTTTAGAGATGGTGCGCAAACTTAGCGTAACTACATTTGTTATTTCAGTAAATTTTAGAGTGTTATTAATATTATTAAATTTTTATAAAAAATAAAAACGCCTTTATTTGATGAGAAAATAAAAGCGTCATTTTTAATCAATCTTAATTACTATTTGATCTATCGCTGATTTGATAATCTATTTTATTAATATTTATCAACGATCTCCGCCATTCTCGCTTTATTACGCTCTTGGATTAATTTCACCATATAATAGAGCGCATCATCATCAGGGCGTCCATGATTCATTAACCAGTTAAATAAATCAGGATCTGCACACTCTAGTAAACGAACAAAAAGCGCTTTATCGTTATCAGATAGCGTATCGTACTCATTCTCGAAAAAAGGCATGATAGAAATATCCAGTTCACGCATTCCGCGACGACATGCCCAATTAATTCGTGCTTTATTCTCTATATCGATAGTCATACTCTGCTCTTTACATTGTTCAAATCAAGAAATACCACTATTTCTTCCTAGCCCTGATGATAGTCTTATCGTAAAATTTTTAACATCAAAATGATCACAGTTTGTAGGTTTAGTCTCATAGACAACCTATTGAACACGCTTTCATTTGTTATTTATCAGGTTCATTTTCTGTGCGTTAAAAATAATAATGACTTGCATTGTCTTGTCACTCTTTTACCATAACTGATGTATCTGATTAATTTAATAGCTGGTGACATCATGACTCAAAATTCTACTCAGGCTAAACGCCCTCATGCAGCAATCAATTTACCATTAACACTGGTTTCTTTAGATGAATGGTCACTGATAACAGCAACAGGTGCTGACAGTGAAAAATATCTACAAGGTCAATTAACTACGGATATTGCAGCTCTTCCAACAACGACACATACATTGTCTGCACACTGTGAAGCAAAAGGTAAAATGTGGAGTACGCTTCGCTTATTCCACCAGCAAGAAGGTTTTGCTTATATTCTGCGTAAAAATGTTGCGCAAAAACAACTTACTGAATTAAAAAAATATGCCGTATTTTCAAAAGTAACCTTAGCTGAGAATACAGATAGCGTTTTATTAGGATTAGCCGGACAAGGTGCTGCTCTTGCATTGGCCAATTACTTTCCAAATATCCCTCGTAAAGCAAATGAAGTTGTTAATCACCATAATACTTATATTCTTCAGCTACCTTTACCTACTGAACGTTTTTTAATCGTAACAGATGAAGAAACAGCAAAAAATCTTGCAATAACATTAAAAGCAGAAACCAGTAATAGCGAGCAATGGTTGGCCTTAGATATCGAGGCTGGATATCCTATTATTGATACTCCAAATATTGAACAATTCTTACCTCAAGCAACAAATCTGCAAGCATTACCGCTGAGCATCTGCTTTAAAAAAGGCTGTTATACCGGACAAGAAATGGTATCTCGCGCAAAATTCAGAGGTGCCAATAAACGTGCAATGTACCTATTATCAGGTGGTGGTACTGAATTACCTGAAATTGGCGGTAGCGTTGAATGGCAATTAGGCGAAGATAAATGGCGTAAAACAGGAACGGTATTGAGTGCTGTACGTATGGCTGATAATACTATTTTGGCTGAAGTTGTTATGAATAACGATATGGAGCTCGATAGTGTATTTAGAGTTCAAGGCGATAACATCAGCCGTCTATCCATCAAACCATTGCCTTATTCTTTAGAAGAAGAGTAATTTTTATTTATCATACCAATACGGGTTTTTATGACACAATTACCTAAAGGGGCATTTGGCCCCTTCTCTGATACGATTAACTTTATTATGGAGTTAGATAAACTAAAACGTGTTTATCGTAAAAATAATGTATTAGACAATAGTCGTTCTGAAAATACTGCAGAACATAGCTGGCACTTTGCCGTTGCGGCAATGAGTTTTCAGCCCTATGCGGGTGATATTGATATGGGGCGTGCTATTCAGTTAGCGCTTGTTCACGATATCGTTGAAATAGATGCTGGCGATGTGATGGTTTATGATGTTGCTGCTCGTGAAGCGATTAAAGAGCACGAGCAAAAAGCCGCAAAACGTATTTTCGCTTTATTACCTTCTCCACAAAGTGAATATTTTCTCAATTTATGGTTGGAATATGATGCAGCTGAAACACCAGAATCTCAGTTTGCCAATATTCTTGATCGTACCATGCCAATGCTTATGAATTTGCATAATGAAGGCCAAAGTTGGGTTGAAAATAATATCCGCTTAGAGCAAGTATTGGCGCGTAATCTGTTTATTGAAAAACAGTGGCCGGAATTTTGGCAATATCTCTACCCTCAATTATTAGAGGCGCAGAAAAAAGGCTGGCTGAAGTAATATATTCAATACTGAATATATTAAATAAAAAATACCGATGGCTAACTTAACCATCGGTATTTTATTTAGGAATATTGCTAGATTAAAGCTTACTCATAATCACTAATTGGTGCGCATGAACAATGTAAATGACGGTCGCCATACACATCATCAAGACGTTTAACCGCTGGCCAATATTTGTTTTGTTTCGTTGCTTCACTTGGGAACACCGCACATTCACGGCTATAACTATGTGGCCACTCTTGCACTAATTCATATTGAGTATGAGGCGCATTAACTAATGGGTTATCGTCAATTGGCCATACGCCTTTATCTACCAGTGCAATTTCAGCACGAATAGAAAGCAGAGCCTCAATAAAGCGATCAATTTCAACTTTACTTTCGGATTCTGTTGGCTCAATCATTAATGTACCCGCAACAGGGAATGACATGGTTGGAGCGTGGAATCCATAGTCAATTAAACGCTTAGCTACATCCATTTCACTGATACCATAATTCGCTTTTAATGGACGAATATCGATAATACATTCATGTGCGACATAACCATCAGCGCCAGCATAAAGAATGTCATAGTCATTTTTTAGGCGTTGCGCGATATAGTTCGCATTTAAGATCGCAACTTGGCTGGCTTGTTTAAGCCCTTGTGCGCCCATCATACGAATATACATCCAGCTAATTGGTAGTATTGAAGCGCTACCAAATTGAGCCGCAGAAACCGCACCTTGTGTAGTAACATTCTCCATTTCAACAACAGAATGCCCTGGTACAAACGGTGCTAAGTGTGATTTCACACCAATAGGTCCCATGCCTGGGCCACCACCGCCATGAGGAATACAGAAGGTTTTATGTAAGTTTAAGTGAGAAACATCAGAGCCAATAAAGCCTGGTGTAGTGATCCCCACTTGCGCATTCATATTGGCACCATCAAGATAAACTTGTCCGCCATATTGATGAATGATTTCACAAACTTCACGAATACCTTCTTCATAAACACCATGTGTTGATGGATATGTCACCATCACACAAGAAAGTTCAGCTTGGTGCTTTTCTGCTTTGGCTTTTAAGTCCGCAATATCGATATTACCGTTATCATCACAACCGACAACAACCACTGTCATTCCTGCCATATGGGCGGACGCTGGGTTAGTACCGTGTGCTGAACTTGGGATCAAACAGATATGTCGCGCACCTTCTCCACGACTTTGGTGATAACGACGAATAGCTAATAAACCGGCATATTCACCTTGGGCACCTGAGTTTGGTTGCATACACATCGCATCATAACCCGTTAATGCAGCAAGCCAACTGGAGAGTTGTCCAATCATCACTTGATAGCCTTTCGCTTGATAAGCTGGGCAGAATGGATGTAACTCTGTAAACTCAGGCCATGTAATCGGGATCATTTCAGCGGCAGCATTAAGTTTCATTGTACATGAGCCTAATGGGATCATCGCTTGATTCAATGCTAAGTCTTTGTTTTCTAAACGATGCATATAGCGCATCATTTCTGTTTCGCTGTGATAACGATGGAAGTTTTCATGCGTCAGCACTGTGTCTTTACGTTGCATAGAAGCGGGGATTGATGCTGATGCAGATGCCACTTGTTTATCAAGTACATCAATATCACCGGCAAATGCTTTACCACTGATAATTTCAACAAGCTTTAATACATCTTCACGTGTTGTAATTTCGCTTAGTGTTACACCCACGGCACCCACAATATCAGTACGTAAGTTAATTTCAGCATCTTTAGCGCGTTGTAATACAGCAGCTTTATCTACGGTATCAATCGTTAAAGTATCAAACCAAGTTTTATGGCGTAATGCCATACCGTTTTGTTGTAAACCCGCGGCTAAAATATCTGTTAAACGATGAATACGTTGAGCGATGGTTTTTAATCCTTCTGGCCCATGATAAACCGCATACATCGCCGCAATATTGGCAAGTAAGACTTGGGATGTACAAATATTGGAGTTCGCTTTTTCACGGCGAATATGTTGCTCACGCGTTTGCATCGCCATACGTAATGCACGATTACCCGCAGCATCACGAGAAACACCAATAATACGTCCCGGCATCGCACGTTTATATTCATCACGACAAGCAAAGAATGCCGCATGTGGTCCACCGTAGCCCATTGGAACACCAAAACGTTGCGCTGAGCCTAATACGATATCAGCACCTTGATGACCAGGTGCAGTGAGTACCACCAGCGCCATTAAATCAGCGGCAACACTGGTAATAATTTTGCGTTCTTTTAGTGCTGCTAATAACTTACTGTGATCATGAACTTCGCCCGTTGTGCCGACTTGTTGTAATAGCACGCCAAAGACGCCTTCAAGCTCTAATACTTTTTCAGCCTTATCAACAATCACTTCAAAACCAAAGGTATCAGCACGAGTTCTGACAACATCTAAAGTTTGAGGGTGAACATCATCAGCAACAAAGAAACGATCCGCATTTTTTAATTTGCTTACACGTTTTGCCATTGCCATTGCTTCTGCAGCTGCTGTTGCTTCATCTAGCAACGATGCAGAGGCGAGATCCATTCCTGTGTAATCAATTGTAACCTGTTGGAAATTCAGTAGTGATTCTAGACGACCTTGAGAAACTTCTGGCTGATACGGTGTATAAGCGGTATACCAACCCGGATTTTCTAATAAATTACGCAAAATCACAGGGGGTAATACAGAAGGTGCGTAACCCATTCCAATGTAAGAAGCAAAACGTTTATTTTGGCTAGCGATCGCTTTTAGTTCAGCCAAGGCTTCTTGCTCTGTTGCTCCTGCACCCACATTCGGTGGTGTCTCTAATTGAATATTATCTGGAACAATTTTTTGAGTTAATTCATTTAATGAGGAGACGCCAACAGCACTGAGCATCTCTTTAATCTGTTCTGGTGATGAACCAATATGGCGACGAATAAATTCATCGCGATACTCTAACTGATTTAAAGTCTGTGTCATTGCAAGTAATTTCCTGAATTCACTATGAATGGATAGGTAAATAGCACACGGCTTAAAGCGCGTTGAAATAGCATTACGACAACAAGCTAACAAATAAAAACGCCCCGGCATTGATTTGACGGGGCGCTTCGTTTTACTCTTCGCTATCTACCAGTTCTTGATAACCCGCAGCATCAAGTAAGTCATCTAATTCGCTTTCATTATTTGCTTTAATGCGAAATAACCAACCTTCTCCGTAAGGTGCACTGTTGACAAGCTCTGGAGAGTCATTTAACTCTTCATTTACTGCGATAATTTCACCCGACAATGGTGCGTAAATATCTGATGCGGCTTTTACTGATTCCGCTACGGCACAATCATCACCGATTGCGACTTCTCTACCTACTTCTGGTAGATCAACAAACACCATATCACCTAATAATTCCTGTGCATGTTCAGTAATACCGATAGTGTATTCACCATTGCCTTCTGAACGGATCCACTCATGAGATTGTGCGTATTTTAATTCACTAGGTATTTGACTCATTGACCTTACTCTCCATTTAAAATAATAGTGCGTGCTATACCAATGCTTTACCTGAACGAACAAAACCAGGTTTTACCACTTCTACTGGCATCTCACGATTACGCATTAATACAATTGCGCTATCTTTTATACCTGCGGGAACTCTTGCTAATGCAATACTAAAGCCTAATGTAGGCGAAAAAGTACCACTTGTGATAATACCTTCTCTTAATTCACCTAAATCATCAGTAAAGTGTACGGCAGTACCTGCACGCAACACACCTTTCTCTCGCATTACAAGACCAACAAGTTTATCTGTGCCTGTTGCGCGTAATTTTTCTAATGCTTCTCGACCAATAAATTGACGATCTTCCGGTGTCCATGCAATCGTCCATCCCATATTCGCTTCAAGTGGATTAACAGTTTCATCCATCTCTTGGCTATAGAGGTTCATTCCGGCTTCTAAACGTAATGTATCTCTCGCACCTAATCCTGCAGGTTTAACACCCACAGTTAATAATTTTTTCCAAAAATCGACTGCTTGCTCTTTTGGCATTGCAATTTCATAACCTGCTTCACCGGTATAGCCTGTTGTTGCAACAAATAAGTCTCCAAGTTCTACACCATAGAAAGGCTTCATAGCACAAACAACTTGGCGTTGCGCTTCAGTTAATAAGCTTTGTACTTTCTCTTGTGCATGAGGACCTTGAACAGCGATTAATGCCAAATCGTCACGAACTGAGATATCCACAACATAATCTGAAGCATGTTGTTCAATCCATGCCAGATCTTTCTCACGAGTAGCGGAGTTCACAACAAGGCGATAGAAAGAGTCATCAAAGTAATAGACGATAAGATCATCAATTACACCACCTGATGCGTTTAGCATACCGGTATAAAGCGCCTTACCTTTTTCGGTGAGCTTAGCGATATCATTCGCTAATAAATAACGTAGAAAATCTTTAACTTGTGAGCCATGTAAGTCAACAATGGTCATATGAGAAACATCAAACATACCAGCATCACGACGTACAATATGATGTTCATCTATTTGGGAGCCATAGTGCAAAGGCATCATCCAACCATGAAAATCGACCATACGAGCACCGCAGGCTACATGCTCATCATACAACGGAGTCTGTTTTGCCATTCTTCCCTCTTTCTACTTTTACTTTAGATTATTCAGAGAACGCATTTGTTAAATATAAAATTAAACTTGATTTAAAATCATAGTGTTAATCTCAAGTTTAAGTTTATTTTTAAACATAGATTTAACAAATACGAGCAATTAATGTACAACGCAAACGATACCATCCCCTTGAACTTAGCATTGTGAGAAAAAATAAACCATAAGTTAAAATAGGGTATAGCGTCTCTTAATCATAATGTAGACATATGGGTATGCAGAACTAATGATTGCAATTATGCGTATCAGCGCTCATTTTTAGCGAGGAATTACTGAAAAAAAGGAATTAGTGCAAAGAATAGACTGAAAAAATAGATTTTTTTAGTTCTATTTCTTCAGTCAGATATAAATAAAAGTAATGTGAAATAAGCGAGGAATTAGATTTTTTCAACTGAAGTGAAATTTTTATCACTTAACCATTCAGGTAAATCAGAAAGCCCCATTGCTTGCTCAAGTAACTTAGGTTTTACCCCCGGTAAACTATCTGCTAACGAAAGGCCGATATCCCGAACCAGTTTTTTAACTGGGTTGTTGCCAGCAAAAAGTTCACGGAATCCTTGCATACTTGCCAGCATTACGGCTGCTGCATGTTTGCGACGACGCTCGAATCGTCTCAAATAGAGATATTCACCAAAATCTTTACCTTCTGCTTTTAAGCGACGGATCTCACCAATTAACTCTGCAACATCCATAAAACCGAGGTTAACGCCTTGTCCAGCTAAAGGATGGATTGTATGTGCTGCATCACCTAATAGTGCTAAACGAGGAGCGGCAAATTGGCGAGCATAACGACCTGTTAATGGTATGGTCATACGATCGCTCATCAATTCACATTGACCTAAACGCATATCAAAGGTCACACCTAATGTACGCTCAAATAAGTTTTTTTCTGCGTTTTTATAACTTTCAGCGAGGTTACTTGGTAAAGACCAAACAATAGAACAAGTATGAGGATCAGAAAGAGGTAGAAATGCCAAAATACCTTCACCATGAAATACTTGACGCGCAACATTATCATGAGGCAGTTCAGTACGAATAGTAGCAACTAAGGCATGATGTTCATAATCCCAAAAAGTCAGGGGAATATCTGCATGTTTACGTAACCACGAATTAGCGCCATCAGCTCCGACAACTAATCTTGCCGTTAACATCTCACCATCATTCAGAGTTATAAATGCATCATTCTCCCCCCACACCACACGCTCAATCTGCGTTGATGAATAGAAGGTAATATCACTGTGGCTTTCACATTTTTGCCAAAGAACTTCACGAATAAGGTTATTTTCGATAATAGAGCCTAAGTGGCTGAACCCTTCTTTTTGTGCTGAAAACTCAATACGACCAAAACTATCTTGATCCCAAACGTCCATACCTTGATATGGCGCGGTTCGTAATGCCTGTAAGTTTTCCCAAACACCTAATTTTTTCAGCAACATTTCACTGGCTGTATTAATAGCAGATACCCGTAATGAAAAATCATCCTGTGGGTGAAAAAGCTTCGTTACTGGGTGATTTTCTATTATCGCTATACGTAATCCACACCCGTGTAATCCGCTGGCTAATGCAAGCCCAACCATTCCACCACCAGCAATAACAACATCAAATGATTTCATAATAAAAGTATCCTAAAAAGCGATTATTTTAGAGCGCACTGTTCTTTCTGCTTGTCTAGTCTGTCCAGCCCAATGTTTGATGCGCCAATTTATCTCTCATCATTGGGAGCAATTCCATCGTCATTAACCCTAAGTTGCGAGAAACAATCAGCGGTACACAACGATTTGCAAACACTTTCACCAATCCATCAGTAATAGAGATTGTTTTTTCTCTATCTTGTTGGCGAAGTTGTTGATATTGAGAGAGTACTCGATAACTACCTATATCGGTATTGGCATTAATCGCTTGGGTGATCGTATTAGCGAGCGCCATAACATCACGTAAACCGAGGTTAAAACCTTGCCCTGCAATAGGATGAAGTGTTTGAGAGGCATTTCCAACTAACGCTAAACGATGACCAATAATTTGATTGGCTTTTTGTAGTGCTAAAGGGTAACAATTTCGCTTACCAATATGCTCTATCTTTCCTAAACGCCAGCCAAAATCACGTTGTAAATGTGCAATAGTTGTTTCATCATCCCACTGTGAAACTTCATCCAGCTTTTCAATAGGATGACACCACACTAATGAGCTACGCCCTTCACTCATCGGTAACATTGCTAATGGACCAAATTCTGTAAAGCGCTCAAAAGCTTTACCTTGAGGATCGATTTGCGTTTTAACATTAGCGATCACAGCCACTTGGTTATAAGGCTCTCGTTGCCATTGAATATTGCACTGGTGACCGATAGGTGAATTCGTACCATCAGCAGCAATCAGTAAGTTACCCGATAATTGCGTACCATCATCAAGTGTTACCTCAACAGAATCGATATTACGCTGAACTTGTTCAACTTTAGCAGGGCAATGAAGCGTGATATTAGATTGTTTTTTCAACTTGGCAAAAAGCTGGCGTCCAGCATCATGCAATTCAATAACATAACCCAGTGCTGAGATATCATAGTCTTGTGCATGAATATTAACAAAACCACAATGCCCTCTATCAGAGACATGAACATGATTAATGGGAGTAACAAAAGGTTTTAATGTTGACCAAAGCCCGATTTGCTCTAACCGTCTCGCTGTTCCATGTGCTAATGCAATCGCTCTTGCATCAAATCCTGGATGTCCATTATCTGGCTCTCTTGCTTCAATTAGCGAAATTGAAATCTTACCTTTATTTAATGCAGAAAGTGCAAGTGCTAATGTCGCACCAGCCATCCCACCACCCACAATAATCACATTCATGCTGATTTTAGCCTTAAATTTTTCCAGCCATCAGAGCTTCAATTTCATCAGGATCTTTAACGACAGATGCCGTTAAATTCTCATTGCCTGTTTCCGTGATAACAATGTCATCCTCAATACGAATACCGATACCACGATACTCTTGTGGCACATCTGCATCTGGTGCAATGTAAAGTCCCGGTTCAATGGTCAGTACCATACCTGGTTCTAAAATACGGTCACGCTCAGTGCCATAATGTCCAACATCATGAACATCAAGACCTAACCAGTGGCTTAAGCTATGCATAAAGAAACGCTGATAGGCTTTTGTCTCAATAAGATGATCGATTTCACCGTGCATAATGCCCAGTTTAACCAGCCCTTCGACCATGATATACACGACATGCTCAGTGACTTCTTTGATACTTGTACCAGGTTTGTACAATTCCAAAGAAACATTGATGGATTTTAAGACGATGTCATAAATTTCGCGTTGTTGACGGCTAAATTTGCCATTAACAGGAAAAGTACGGGTGATATCGCCCGCATAGCCTTCATATTCACAGCCTGCATCAATGAGAACTAAATCTCCATCGCGCATTTTAGTTTCATTTTCGGTGTAATGAAGAATACAACCATTTTCACCACTGCCGACAATACTGTTATAAGAAGGGAAACGCGCACCATGAGAAACAAACTCATGTTCAATCTCACCTTGAAGTTGATATTCGTACATACCCGGCTGACATTTTTGCATCGCACGCGTATGTGCCAATGCAGTAATTTTTCCGGCTTTACGCAGTAATTCAAGTTCAAAATCAGATTTAAACAGACGTTGTTCATGAACCATTGGACGCCAATCAATAATAGTTTGTGGCGCTTTTAAGTTACGACGAGATCCTTTTCTTAAAGTTTCTAATGCACTAAAGACTATCTCATCAGCAAACGCATATTCACCTTGAGCATGATAAACAACATCTAACCCGTTTAATAATTGGTAAAGTTGTTCGCCCACATCTTCATAAGGTAGGGCCTTATCAACACCCAGTTTTTCAGGTGCAGCTTCTTGTCCAAGGCGACGACCAAACCAAATTTCAGCGGTTAAATCTCTAACGCGATTAAAAAGTACACTATGATTATGTGTTTCATCACTTTTAATCAGCACAAGAATAGATTCAGGCTCGCTGAAACCAGTTAGATAAAGGAAATCACTATGTTGGCGATAAGGATACTCACTATCGGCATTACGTTGTGCTGGTGGTGCGGCAAAAAAGATAGCTGCACTCGCAGGCTTCATTTGTGCTAATAATGCCTGACGACGGGATAAAAATTCTTGCTTATTCATACCCACTCCTGTCTTTCATTTATCTTTATGGTTATCTAATTAATGATGCAATTAATGTAGTATACGTTGCTCATTTTGTTCGTCATTTCCTTTGTCTTTTGGTGCGACAAAAGTGATATAACAAAGTTGAACGGATACTTTTACATATTCACTGACTTCTTCAAGCGCATCTTCAAGTTCTTCTTGGTTTTCGTCTTCTTCGTAACCTAGCGCACCAATATTACGTAAATCAGTAATCACTTCAGTCAATTCTTTATGATCAGACAACTTAGGTTGGGCAACCCCCAGACCTAAAAGAAAATGATTAACCCAACCTGCAAGGGCATCGGCTCTTGGAAAAACAGATTCAGATTCGTCAGGTAATAACATCGAGAAATTGAACACACTGTCATCGAGTTGTTCGAAGGTAATGTGATAAAGCTCTTCAAGTGGCTCTGATAGCGTTTTAGAAAAAGCTAAGCCTTCATTGGTCAAATCGTGTAATAAGGTTTTCCAACTGCTATCACACACGGCACCGCAAATAAATCCCGTGATCAAACCATGCATTTCAGCCGCGGTTAAAGGTACTGTATGTTGCTGTAATAATGCATCAATAGTTTGATAATTCGGTAATGTGTTCTGTTTTGACATAAGAATAAACGTCGCATTTAGGGGAATAGTTCAAGATATGCTACCATCAATAGAAGTCGCTGTACCAGTTAAGCCATGTTAATCATTGGAATTTTTGCAGTAATAGCGTTTAATACAGCGTTATAACCGTATACACTACTAAACACGTAGCACAGATTTTATGTCAGGAAGGAATCATGTCCGCACAACCCGTTGATCTTCAAATTTTTGGGCGCTCATTACGTGTCAATTGCCCACCAGAACAAAAAGATGCTTTACTGGCTTCTGCTGCTGAACTGGAACAACGATTACAAGATCTCAAAGAACGCAGTGGTGTTTCCAATACAGAGCACTTAATTTTTATCGTGGCATTAAATATGAGTCATGAGTTGGCAGAAGAAAAGTTAAAAACCAGAGACTATGCCTACAACATGGAAGAGAAAATAAAAATGCTACAACAATCCATTGAACAAGCTTTACACGATCAAGGCAAGCACCATGATCGCACTTTTTCAACTTCGAAGTAGATTTGCTCAGAAAGCATGCGTACACCACGAAATTCACAGATAATAGGTTGCTTTCTACAATTAAAATAATACAATAGTTCATAGATAAGGTGCTTAGCGCACCCACCAAATTTCTCTGAGATGTTTGCCAGCGGGCCAGTCCCCTGAGCCGATATTCGAAACACATAGAACGTGGTGATCTGTTGCTTGTGAGCATACCCGATTCGTTCAGGCAGCCTAATGGTAGCAACACTATGTTCACCTTGGACCATGGGTTCAAGGGTTACAGCTTGCGGCGGCATCTTGGAGACCTCCTACTAAAGTTCTAAACACTAAGTATTTATAACTACTTAATGTTTAGAACTTTTTTTATGCCTTCATTCTCATATCTTCAACTTCTTCACTTTCTTACCTCTAAAGTGTGATAAATTGATTAAAATGATGGTTCTACTTAATACCAACCGCTTACTGATGGATTGATGAATGACACACACTTCACTTTTTCAACAAAGAGATGAGATCCGCAAAGCTATTCGCCAAAAACGTCGTTTACTCACATTAGAAGAGCAACAACAAGCAGCTGATAAATTATGTGAACAAGTTCTTAGTCATCCTAAAATCAAACAAGCACAAACTATTGCACTATTTCTTTCTTTTGACGGTGAAATTGATACATCACCGTTGATCTCCCAATTATGGACATTAAATAAACAAGTTTGTTTACCTGTATTACACCCATTTCATCGCCATCACCTCCTTTTCTTACGTTACACATCTTCTACAGTGTTAGTAAAAAATCGTTTTAATATTTCTGAACCTCCTTTAAATGTGAATATGGTTATTCCCATCTCTGATATTGATATTATTTTTACACCCTTAGTGGCCTTTGATGCACAAGGCCAACGATTAGGTATGGGAGGCGGTTTTTACGATAGAACGTTAGAAAACTGGCAACAAAAATCATTTTACCCAATGGGTCTTGCTCATACTTGCCAACAAGTTGATTATCTCCCTACCGCTAATTGGGATGTTCCATTACCTGAAATTATTACTCCTGAAAAAAAGTGGCATTTTTAAACTATTCTATTTTTTAGCATCAATAATTATCTGCGTTTTTTTATATTTTTTATAAAAAAAACATTCTTAAATACCTTTTATACTTCCCTACTCAAAAGGTATTTATCCTAATGAATGACAAAGATATTCATTTAATTAAATGCATTAACATTATTATCAGCCTAATTAAAAATAAAGAAATAAAAACAGAATACAATCACACAGTAAATTCATTAGAAAAAGAGCACAATTTTAAATTAAAGAAAATAAAAGCATACACTTTATTAAACAAACAAATTAATCATAAATTAATTCTTATAGATAACAATGACAACTTATTTGTTTTACTAAAAAATAATAACAACAACATTCTTATTTACAACACTCAAAAAGATAAAACAGAAACTACCAGTAAAGATAAATTATTTACAATAAAATCAGCCTATTATCTTGATTTTAAATCAAATAATAATTTCAGTATTACTTGGTTTTTTCCTGCATTTAAAAAATATAAAAATACTTTTTATAGCATCTTATTTTATTCATTAATTTTGCAATTATTACTATTGGCAACCCCTTTAGTTACACAGATTATTATGGATAAAGTTATTATTCATCAAGCACAATTAACACTTGATGTATTAGTTATTACTTTGGCTTTTATTGCTATTTATGAAGGGGTACTAAAAGGAATTAGAGAGTATATCTATCACCACACAGCAAATAAAATTGATATCACCTTAAGCTTAAAACTTACTGAACATTTATTTAGATTACCAATTAGTTATTTTAAATCTCGGCAAACTGGTGCCATTGTCACTCGAGTAAAAGAATTAGATATTATTAGAGAATTTATTACTAATACGTTATTGATGTTAATTGTCGATTTTTCTTTTATCTTTATATTTATCTTTGCAATGGCAATGTTTTCTTTAAAGCTAACTTTATTTTTTGTTACCACAATCCCTTTTTATCTTATTTTAGCTAAATTTCTCGCACCTAAAATAGAGCTTGCTGTTCAACAGCTTTATCAAAAAGCGGCAATTAATACTGGATTCCTTACCGAAAGTTTAGGGGGGATTGAAACAATTAAAAGCCTTTCTCTTGAACCTCGATTCACACAACAGTGGTATACACAAATTCATCAGGTCACATCTAAAAGCTTAGCACTTCAAAACATTGATAATTTCTCACGCTTTATTGTGTTATTTCTTAATAAAACAACAATAGCATTACTATTATGGCGAGGTGCCTATGAAGTCATTTCTCTCTCGATGACAATAGGTCAACTTGTTGCATTCATGATGCTCCTTAGATTCTGTTTACAACCCTTTGCGACGGCAATCGATGTTTGGGGTAAATATATCAGAACAAAAACGGCTATATATAACTTACAAGATATTCTTAATCTGCCTAAAGAGCAAAATACTGCAACACGGCAGTCCAATATCAAAGGTGAAATTACCTTTAATAAGGTGAGTTTTTATTATCAAAGCAATACTCCTGCTATTTTAAATAATATTTCATTACATATTAAAAAACATGAAGTTATTGGTATTGTTGGTACTACAGGATCGGGTAAAAGCACCTTAGTGAGAATGATTTCAGGCCTTTATATTCCACAATCAGGCTGTATAAAAATTGACAACATTCCACTTACACAATTTCATTTAACTAACCTACGCCAGCAAATCGGTTTTGTGTTACAAGAGAATTTTTTATTTCATTTAAGTGTCTTTGATAATATTCGATTAACTCATCAACATGCTTCTTTAGAGGAAGTTATTCACGTTGCAAAAATGGCGGGTGCTCATGAGTTTATTTTAAAACTTCCCTTAGGATATGACACACTTATAACAGAAGGAGGAACATCATTATCAGGAGGTCAACGACAACGTATTGCGATTGCCAGAGCCTTATTACCCTCACCCAAAATTTTAATTTTCGATGAAGCCACCAGTGCTTTAGATGATAACTCCCAAGCCATAATTCAAAACAACCTCCCTCTTATTGCTAAAGATAAAACCGTTATTATCATTGCTCATCGCCTTTCAACTATTCGAAATTGTTCTCGTATTATTGTGTTAAATAAAGGACAAATTATTGAAGATGGAAACCATGAAGAATTAATTGCAAACAGTGGCTACTACAAAAAACTTTGGCAACTTCAACAAGGATGTTGAGAATGAAACTAAATATCCCCTCTATTTTACTCACTCTTTTTCAGCGTAAAAATAAAGCAAATAATTATGATTTTCACCCTAACCACATTGCTCTTATCGAAAAACCCATTACACCTTATAGTCGTTATATTGCGATACTTATTTCATTAAATGTTATTGCCTTTCTTCTATGGGCTTATTTCGGTAAATTAAATATACAATCCCCTGCAACAGGTAAACTTATTGCTATTGGGCATTCTCAACTTGTTCAAATATATGAACATAGTCGATTAGCAACACTTCATGTAAAAGAAGGACAAAAAGTCAGTCAAGGCGATATATTATTAACACTTGATATATTAGGTATTGATGAAGAAATAATCGGAATAAAAAAGAAGATAGACAATATCTTACAGCTTAAAATACGCTATCAAGCATTAAGCCAAGATATATCTCCTCAAAATCTTTACCATTTTAATACATTAGATAAAAAAGCAAAAAGAAACATTTTAACTAGCTATAAAAAAGAAAAGGAAGAATTTGATAGTAATATAAAATTAATCGAGACAGAAATTGAAGTAAATAATAAAAATCAATTGATGACTTACAATGATTTATTATCATTAAAAACATTAAAAGAAAACATTGAACAACGATTCACATTAAAACAAACACTGTATATGAAAAAAATTATTAGTAAGATAGAGTATCTAGAAAATAAAAAAGAGTTACTAGAAATAAACAGACTGATAGAAATGAAAGATTCAGAATATAATCTACTAAAAAGCCAAGAAGAACAGAAAAAGCAAAATCTAAATCACTTAGAGAAACAAAAAAATCTAGAATGGCATGATAAATATAAGCAGCATGAAAGCGAATTGATTATTTACCATCAAAACCTTAATCATCTTCAAAAAAAACAGAAACTAAAAAAAGTACGTTCTCCAATAACAGGTATAGTTCAACAAATTTCAACACATACACTAGGCAGTGTATTACAACCATCACAAAATGTGATGGTAATAGTACCTGATAATCAAGATAACATTGCTGAAGTTAATTTGCTCAATAAAGATATTGGTTTTGTTCATTTAGGGCAAAAAGCAATGATAAAAATAGATGCTTTTCCTTATACACTCTATGGCACCATAGAAGGCGAAATTATTAATATTGCTAAAGATGCGGTTCAGCACGATCAATTAGGCTCAATTTATCCAATAACTCTTAAATTAAACAGGCAAACAATTAAAAATAACCAAAGAGAATATCGTCTTATCCCTGGGATGTCTTTAACTGCCGAAATAATCACTGAACAACGTCGTGTCATTGATTATATTTTAAGTCCAATAGAAGCTTATCGCCATAATGCACTTACTGAAAAATAAGCCCCTTCATATTATGGAAAATATAACTAACATGGAAGAAAACCAATATCATCACTCTATTATTGATGGATTACTTTATTTTTCTAAAAAAGCTAGAGGAAATATAAAAAAAGAACAGATCATTCATTTTCTTGGTTGTGATAATCATCTTAATAAATGGAATATTTTTGAAACTGCTCAGTTACTAAATTTAAAATGTCAATTTGATACCTTTGATTATGATAAAGAGAAAAAAAACATAATTAATACCCTTATTGAAATAGATAAGTATTGGTATGTTTTAAAAGATATAAAAAAGGAAAAGCTTACTATCTTAGAACCTAGAAATAATATTAAAAGTGAGTTTATTATTGATAAAAAAAAGAAACTTAATACACTATTACTTATTACTAAAGAACCTTCACCACTATCAGCTCAATTTGATTTTCGCTGGTTTATTCCTTCCCTGTTAAGACAAAAAAACGCATTACTTTTTATCTTTATTTTGGCTTGTTGCTGTCAACTGTTTGCATTAGTCAGTCCTTTAATTTTCGAAATTATGATTGATAAAGTATTAACAGGAAGAAATTTATCTAACCTACATCTTTTTGGTTATTTATTGATACTGATTGCTGTCACAGAACCACTCTATCTTTATTTGCGCGATAAGTTATATATTTTTATTTCTTGTCAGTTAGGTGCTGAATTTTCAGGAAAGGTATTCCAACATCTTATCTGCTTACCTAGCCATTTTTTTAATCAACGCCAATCAGGGCAGATTATTACCCGTATTCAAGAGCTTTCACATATTCGGCAATTTATTACTAGCTCTGCTTTTATGCGAATACTAGATCTAGTTTTTATCATCGTATTTATCTCTGTCATGTTCATGTATTCGTCACTTTTAACGTGGATAACCTTAGGTGCATTAACACTCTACTTTCTACTTTGGCTTATTTGTGGTCCTTTTATTCGCTATTGGGTTGAGCAGGAATATCAGGCCAATGCGGATAATACCAGTCTACTAACAGAAGCAATAAACGGTATCGAAACCATAAAAATAACAGCAACAGAAAATAAATTTATAGAAAGCTGGCAATACAAACTTACAGATCATATTAGCAAACGCTTTTCTGGTGCTAAAAAAGCGTTATTTGCACAACAACTTATCTCTATCATTCATAAAATCGCGACAGCCATTATTTTATGGCAAGGTGTTAATTTAATTATCAATGCACAAATGAGTGTGGGTGAGCTTATTGCTTTTAATCTTTTTGCTGCGCATATTACACAACCGATTTTACGCTTAGCACAATGCTGGCAAGATTTTCAGCAAGCAACCATTTCTTTGCGTCGTGTTGGCGATATTTTAAACACCCCAACTGAACATCATCCTCATGGAACAGCAACCGTTCCTAAAATCACAGGAAGCATTGTTTTTTCAAATGTCTATTTCCGTTACGCCAATAACACACCTGATATCATTGAAGCACTCTCTTTATCTATTCCTGCCGGTAAGTTTATCGGTATTACAGGGCGTTCTGGTTCAGGAAAAAGCACTCTTACACGTTTGATCCAGCGTCTTTATATGCCTCAACAAGGGCAAATTTATATTGATGGAATGGATCTCGCTATCGCCGATCCGCTCTCTTTACGCCAAAGTATTAGTCTTGTTTTACAAGAGAGTTTTTTATTTAGTGGCTCGATCCTTGAAAATATTCGTTTATCAAAACCCAATGCGAGTGAAAGAGAGATAATAGAAGCTTCCCAACTTGCAGGAGCTTTAGATTTTATTGAGCAACTTCCTTTAGGTTTTAACACCCAAGTTGGAGAAAGAGGCCGCAATTTATCTGGAGGGCAACGTCAACGTATTGCGCTTGCTAGAGCTTTATTAACTGATCCGCGTATTCTTATTTTAGATGAAGCAACATCAGCATTAGATTACAGATCAGAAGCACAAATTTTAGCGAACTTACCTCAAATTTGTAAAAACAGAACCGTAATTAGTATTGCACACCGTCTAAATACGTTAGTGCATTCAGATTATATCTATGTAATAGATAAAGGTAGGGTATTAGAAGAAGGAACACATGCTCATTTAATAAAAAATCGAGCACTTTATTACCAATTATGGAAGCAACAAATTCAATAATTAAAAATTGATAAATACAAAAAAGGCTCGATATTTCGAGCCTTCAATATATTACCGATAATGTATCAATAATTAGTAAAGCATACGAGCACGGATTGTTCCCGGTAATGCTTTGATTTTTTGTAATACTAATTCAGCTTGAGCTTTCGTTTGTGTTGTAATATCAATCACAACATAACCTACGTTACCTGATGTACGTAAATACTGTGCGGCTACGTTGATGTTTTCTTCAGTAAACACTTTGTTGATGCTGTTCATCATACCTGGACGGTTTTCATGAATATGCAGTAAACGGTTTACATCATCACCGTGGCTTGGCAGTGATACTTCAGGGAAGTTAACAGCAGATAATGTAGAGCCGTTATCTGAATATTTCGCTAACTTGCCCGCAACTTCATAACCGATGTTTTCTTGCGCTTCTTGGGTTGAACCACCGATATGTGGTGTTAATATCACATTGTCAAACTTGATAAGTTCAGAAACAAACGGATCGTTAGGATCGTTATTCGCACCCGGCTCTGATGGGAATACGTCAACAGCGGCACCGGATAAATGCTTAGATTCTAGTGCTTGTGATAACGCAGGAATATCAACCACAGTACCACGAGAAGCATTGATAAGAATTGAGCCTGGTTTCATGCGCTTAATTTCTTCATGCCCAATCATATTCTTGGTTGATGGTGTTTCTGGCACATGTAAGCTGACAATGTCACACATATTCAACAGTTCAGAAAGATGACGAATTTGTGTTGCATTACCTAATGGCAGTTTGTTTTCAATATCGTAAAAATAGACATCTAAACCCACGCTTTCTGCCAAAATACCTAACTGTGTACCAATGTGACCATAACCAATAATACCCAGTTTTTTACCACGCGCTTCAAAACAGCCTTTAGCTTGTTTATCCCAAATCCCACGATGCGCTTTCGCATTTGCTTCAGGAATACGACGCAGTAATAATAGTAATTCACCAAGCACCATCTCTGCCACGGAACGAGTGTTTGAGAAAGGAGCGTTAAATACAGGAATACCGCGACGAGCAGCGGCATCTAAATCAACCTGATTAGTGCCGATACAGAAGCATCCCACAGCAACTAATTTTTCAGCGGCTGCAAAAATCTCTTCTGTTAAGTGAGTGCGGGAACGTAGACCAATAAAACGTGCATCACGGATAGCTTCTTTTAATTCTTCGTCCGATAATGCGCCTTTGTGATATTCAATATTGGTATAACCCGCAGCTCTTAAATTTTCTACTGCACTTTGGTGCACACCTTCAAGGAGTAGAAACTTTATCTTTTCTTTTTCCAAAGATACTTTGACCATTTACCCTGCCCTATCGTTATTACATTTAATGAAAAACAAAATCCTGTCTCATCAACATAACAAAAATAGATTTTGTCGCAATACAACCGATTGCAATGATGACAGAATAAGCGGTAAATAAAGTGATTTTCTACCGAGTAAAATGATTTTGACTTTGAAAATGGCAGGATTTTAAAGAGAGATATAACTATCGTGTGATATATATCACTGAATTTGCAGTTTCTAAAATAATTTAAAAAATAGGTAGCCATAGCTACCTATCTTAAAAAGAATTATTTAATGGTTTTCACACCTTCAGAGGTGCCCATTAAAACAACATTCGCGCCACGGTTAGCAAATAATCCTACAGTTACAACACCCGGAATACTGTTAATTTTGTTTTCCAGTTCAATTGGATTAAGAATTGTTAAATTATGAACGTCTAAAATAACGTTACCGTTATCAGTTACCACGTTTTCACGATATTCTGGTAATCCCCCCAGTTTAACGAGTTCACGCGCAACATAAGAACGCGCCATTGGAATAACTTCTACTGGTAGCGGGAATTTACCTAACACATCGACTTGTTTAGATTCATCAACGATACAGATAAATGTTTTCGCTACACCTGCAATAATTTTTTCACGCGTTAACGCAGCACCACCACCTTTGATCATTTGCATTTGATGGTTAATTTCATCAGCACCATCAACGTAGATATCTAAAGAATCAACTTCGTTACAGTCGAAAACAGGAATACCGTAACTCTTTAATTTTGCAGTGGATGCTTCTGAACTTGAAACTGTGCCTTCGATTTGACCTTTCATTGTTGCTAATGCATCAATAAAGTGAGAAGCCGTAGAGCCAGTACCGACACCAACAATCGTGCCTGGTTTTACATATTCAAGCGCTGCCCAACCTACTGCTTTTTTCAATTCATCCTGAGTCATTTAAAAAAACCTTATTTATCACGTTAATGGACTAAGAATAGCATATTGCATTCAAAACTAGCACGAGACACATCAAAAACTGAGAAGCAACATTTTAACTCATTACAACGAAAAATATGGCATAGTAAGTAATAGAATATAAAATCGAAGAGAGTCTGTTAATGAAACGCCCTGATTATCGAGCATTACAAGCCCTTGATGCCGTCATTCGAGAACGTGGCTTTGAACGAGCTGCGCAAAAGTTATGTATTACACAATCTGCCGTTTCTCAGCGTATCAAACAGTTAGAAAATTTATTTGGACAACCGCTATTAGTCAGAACTGTTCCGCCTCAACCTACAGAGCAAGGGCAAAAATTATTAGCACTATTGCATCAAGTAGAATTACTTGAAGAACAATGGTTGGGTGATGAAAACAGTGGTTCCACCCCCCTTTTACTCTCTTTGGCGGTGAATGCGGACAGTTTAGCTACATGGCTATTGCCCGCATTACATCCTGTATTAACGCAACTGCCTATTCGTCTCAATATTCAAGTTGAAGATGAAACTCGTACTCAAGAACGATTAAGACGAGGTGAAGTCGTTGGTGCAATCAGTATTCAACCACAAGCACTACCAAGTTGCCTTGTCGATCAATTAGGTGCTCTCGATTATCTATTTGTTGCTTCTCCTGATTTTGCTCAACGCTACTTTGCAAACGGCGTAACAAAATCTTCATTATTAAAAGCGCCGGCAGTGGCATTCGACCATCTTGATGATATGCATCAGGCATTTTTACAACAAAACTTCGGTTTATCTCCGGGCAGTGTACCGTGCCATATCGTGAACTCCTCTGAAGCCTTTGTGCAATTAGCTAAACAAGGTTCAACCTGTTGTATGATCCCTCATCTGCAAATTGCTAATGAACTAAAAAGTGGAGAATTGGTTGATTTGACACCGGGACTTTGCCAACGACGTATGCTTTATTGGCACCGATTTGCGCCAGAAAGTAGAACCATGAGAAAAGTGACAGACGCACTCATTGATTTTGGTCGTAAAGTTTTAAAGCAGGATGAAGAGTAATATGCTCTTTCATCTTATTAACTCAAAAAAATAGGCTTCATATTGAAGCCTATTTTATTTTCATCATAGCATGATTATTTAGTGCGTTTTAATTCAAAAACCACATCAACATAATCTTTAAACTCGATACTTTGCTGTTCATAGGTTTCTTGCACTGCAGCAGGTGCTTGCGCTTTTAATGCCATTGAATCCATACGAACTTGCCCAATAGTATAAGGTGTGGCTTCTGGAGCGCGATAGCTCACACTATAAACAGCACCTAAATCAGCACCAAAACCTTTTGCGACTGACGTTGCTTGATCAATGGCATTTTTAATCGCAACATCTCGTGCTTTTGATTTGTATTGTTCAGGATTATTTACGCCAAACTCAACGTTATTAATTTCATTTAAACCAGCCGCCAATGCACCATCAAGTAGTGTATTAAGCTGCTCTAGTTTCTTAATTTTGACATTCACAGTACGTGTTGCAGTATAACCATTAATTACTGAACGCTCTGCTTTTTTATCATACTCATAGTTTGGTTGGGTACGGATATTAGCAGCATCAATATCTTCTTTCACAACACCATTTTCTTTTAAGAAAGCAAAATATTTTGCGACTCGTTCATCGGCTTGCTTCTTAGCAAGAGCGGCATCTTTCGCTCTTTCACTAACCTGAATATATAATGTCGCCATATCAGGAGCGGCTTTAATTGTCGCATTACCCGATGTTGTGATATGTGGTCCTTCTGGCTCAGAAGCTGCTAATACAAATGAAGGTAATCCCAGCGTAAACACGGATGCTAATACAATTGCTTTTAATTTCACAAAAACCCCCGACATAATAAATTTTAAGACCATCTTTTTATGGCTAAGAAGAACCTTAGCATATCTGATGTAAAGTTCTTTAAGATTAAAAGAGAGTTTTCCATCCTTGTGCTGCTAATTGAACAGCAATAAACCACATTACACATCCTACAAATAGATTAATAATACGTTGAGAGTGCCCTTTGCTTAATATTGGAGAAAACCAGGCCGCAAGTAGTGATAACGCAAAAAACCAGCTTATAGAGGCAAATACCGCACCAAATGTAAACCAAGGACGTAGCTCTGATGTTAATTGCCCGCCAATGCTACCTATCACAACAAAAGTATCTAAATAAACATGAGGATTAAGCCAAGTCACGGCAACTAATGTCACGATCACGCGCCAACGGCTTTTTACCTGATTTTCACTTTGTGATAATTCAATGTCTTTTGAAAACGCAGTTTTAAATGCATTCCAGCCATACCATAGTAAGAACGCCACACCTCCCCAAGTGATCAATAATAAAAGTATTTCTGATTGACTGAGAAGAGCACTTCCACCAAAGACACCCGCCGTAATTAAAACAACATCACTTAAAGCGCATAAAAATGCACTCATTAAGTGAAACTGTTTTTTACTTCCTTGCTGCAAAACAAACGCATTCTGAGCACCAATCGGTAGGATCATTGCTGCACTTAATAAAAAACCCTGAAAAAAAATTGAGAACATGCAAAATACCTTAATAATTATTCATTTAATCTTAGATGAATAATAGAGGGATTTTGATATTAGAGGAAATGAATCATTCTTATTGATAATAAGAAAAACTAATGGCGATAAAATAGGAAAAAATAAAGTGCTAGTAGGATTAATAGGATGAAATAGCCATACTCACCAATAGCATAAAAATAAAATTAGACCAAATTGTGACATGAGGTGTTACCACAATTAGTGCAGTAATAAATAAGATAATACGTACTCGTTTTTTCTCTGCTTTATTGGAATACCGCAATAATAAGAGCGCCAAAGCAAACACAATATAACTATCAACGTAATGAAAAATGAAAAAGAAGCTCTTTAAGATTATCTCCATCTTTAGTATCCAATCCCTTTTACCATCTGTGTTATCTTATTATTTCTCCTGTCTTATCATACAAAAAAAGCCACGTTATTAACGTGGCTCTATGTCATTTATTCTTGTGAGACTATTCTGCTTTCGCTGTCGCACTTTGTGTTTGATGCATATAAACATCCATTTGTGGGAATGGAATACCGATATTATTCGCGTCTAATGCACGTTTAAAATCTTCCATTAGATCCCAATAAACAGGCCATGCATCACCATTGGTTGTCCAAACACGTACCACAAAGTTTAATGAAGATGGAGCCATTTCATGTAAACGGATAGTCACTCCTTGATCATGTTGAATACGTTTGTCTTTAGCAACAACGTCACCCAACACTTGTTTCACTTTATCAATATCAGCATCATAAGCCACACCAACAATAATTTGTGTACGACGATTTGGCTCACGACTTAAGTTGATAACTTCACTACTGATAATTTTGCTATTTGGAATAACAATAATTCTGTCATCGGCTGAGCGTAATGTGGTTGAAAAAATCTGCACATCTTTCACTGTACCTTCAACAGAACCGATCATCACATACTCATCAGTACGGATCGGACGGAAAATAACAATCAGTACACCAGCTGCAAAGTTAGACAGCGAACCTTGTAATGCTAAACCAACAGCTAAACCAGCAGCACCTAATACAGCAATAACTGATGCTGTTTGAACCCCTAATCGCCCTAATACCGCAATTAAGGTAAAAGCAACAACAGTGTAACGAACTAAAACAGATAAAAATGTCACAACAGTAGCATCAATATGGCGCAATGTAAGAACTCTTGCGACACCTTTACTGATCATTTTTGCGACAAAAAGACCAATAAACAGGATCAAAAATGCAGCTACAATATTCACAGCATATTGAATAAAGAGATCTTGATTTGCGACAAACCAGCCTGTTGCTTCATCTAAACTAGCGGGTAATTCATTCATTAGACCACCTTTTAAACTTAAAAACGTAATGAAAAGAATAGTAATTCAATAGTATATTCTGGCAGATTTATTCAAAAAATACATAGGGATTGTTAATTCCCTCTATTTTCCAGAATAAATAACCGATATTTTTGTAACATGGTAGCAAAATCATCTAAACCACAAAAAGAGATGCTTTCGTTATCGTAATAGCTCATCCCCTCTTCCATTTCATCTGTTTCAAAATGCAAAGTATTAGCTCTTACCATCACTTCTTCGTCATCAATAGAAAGACTGTATTCTTTACCGATAAGTTCCCACTGTCTTTCACTACCTTTAATACCTTCCATTTCTTCAAGAATTTGATCGATAAGACTAATGTCGCCCTGAATTTCATCATTCAACCAATAGCCTATTGCTTCATGATCCATCGAAAAACGGGCTAGTATACCGCCAGTGAGATCTCGCTGAAATTCATAATCCATGGTGTACGCCCCTTATAAAGCTCTTGCTTTTTTAATAAAAAAATATCTTATTCTTATTATGACAAAAATAACAAAAAACGGGAGGCATTTGCCTCCCGCTTGTTCATATTAAATACTTTAAAGCAATAAATTAACTATTATACCGTTGTTTGAAAAATAACTTGGTCTGCTTTATCGGTATATTGCTCTAGTTGGTCAAAGTTTAAATAACGATACGTATCTTCTGCAGTTTCATCCACTTTATTCATGAAATCCAAATACTCTTGCGGCTCTGGTAAACGACCTAGTAATGAAGCGACTGCCGCAAGTTCCGCAGAAGCAAGATACACATTAGCACCGGTACCTAAGCGGTTAGGGAAGTTACGTGTCGAGGTTGAAACGACAGTTGCACCATCAGCAACACGTGCTTGGTTACCCATACATAGTGAACAACCCGGCACTTCGATACGTGCTCCGCTCTTACCAAAGACGCTATAATAGCCCTCTTCCGTTAATTGCGCTGCATCCATTTTTGTTGGTGGAGCAACCCATAAGCGTGTTGGTAATTGACCTTTATGTTGATCAAGCAGTTTACCTGCAGCACGGAAGTGACCAATATTGGTCATACAAGAACCAATGAACACTTCATCAATTTTGCTATTTGCCACTTCGGATAATAAGCGAGCATCATCTGGATCGTTAGGCGCACATAGAATTGGCTCTTTGATCTCATTTAAATCAATTTCGATCACTGCTGCATATTCTGCATCTGCATCAGCTTCAAGTAATTGCGGATCTTTCAACCAATTTTCCATTGAAGTGATACGACGTTCAATCGTACGACGATCGCCATAACCTTCAGCAATCATCCATTTCAGCAAGATGATATTAGATTGCAGGTACTCAATAATTGGCGCTTTATCCAGTTTAATAGTACAACCCGCCGCTGAGCGTTCTGCTGATGCATCAGCAAGCTCAAATGCTTGTTCTACTTTCAGTTCTGGTAAGCCTTCAATTTCAAGAATACGACCAGAGAAAATATTCTTCTTACCTTTTTTCTCAACTGTCAGTAAACCATCTTGAATTGCGTAATAAGGAATAGCATGAACTAAATCACGCAGTGTCACACCCGGTTGCATTTCGCCTTTAAAACGTACCAGAACAGATTCCGGCATATCTAATGGCATAACCCCAGTTGCCGCAGCGAAAGCTACTAGGCCAGAACCGGCTGGGAAGGAGATACCAATAGGGAAGCGAGTATGCGAGTCACCGCCTGTACCGACAGTATCAGGTAGTAACATACGGTTTAACCATGAGTGGATAATGCCATCGCCCGGGCGCAGTGAAACACCACCACGGTTCATAATAAAGTCTGGCAAAGTGTGGTGCGTTGTAACGTCTACCGGTTTTGGATAAGCCGCGGTATGACAAAATGATTGCATTACTAAATCAGCAGAGAAACCAAGGCAAGCCAAGTCTTTTAGCTCATCACGAGTCATTGGACCTGTTGTATCTTGTGAACCTACTGAGGTCATTTTTGGCTCGCAATATTCGCCTGGGCGAATACCTGTACGGCCACAAGCACGGCCTACCATTTTCTGAGCTAGCGAGAAGCCACGGTTGCTTTCTGCAACTGATTTAGCGTGACGGAACAGAGTGCTAACAGGTAAACCTAATGATTCACGCGCTTTAGACGTTAATCCACGACCAATAATCAATGGAATACGACCACCAGCACGAACTTCATCAATTAATACTTCGGTTTTCAGTTCAAAGGTTTCCAGTAACTCATTCGTTTCATGGTTACGAATTTCACCTTTGTATGGGTAAATATCAATGACATCACCCATATTTAATTTAGAAACATCAACTTCGATAGGGAGTGCACCTGCATCTTCCATAGTATTAAAGAAGATAGGCGCGATTTTGCCACCAAGAACAACACCACCACCGCGTTTATTAGGAACGAAAGGAATATCGTCTCCCATAAACCAAAGCACAGAGTTAGTTGCTGATTTACGTGATGAGCCAGTACCTACAACGTCGCCAACATAAGCCAAAGGGAAGCCTTTTTTATTTAACGCTTCGATTTGTTTGATAGGGCCTACACTACCTGGTTGATCTGGTTCAATGCCTTCACGCGCATTTTTCAGCATTGCTAAAGCATGTAATGGAATATCAGGACGAGACCAAGCATCAGGTGCTGGAGATAAGTCATCAGTATTGGTTTCACCAGTGACTTTAAATACGGTAACAGTAATTTTTTCTGCTAATTCAGGGCGCTCAGTAAACCACTGTGCCTCAGCCCAAGATTGCATGATTTGCTTAGCATAGACGTTACCTGCTTTCGCTTTTTCTTCAACATCATAGAAGTTATCAAACATCAGTAATGTATGAGAAAGTGCTTTAGCTGCTATTGGCGCTAATTTATCGTTATCCAAAGCGTCAATTAACGCATGGATATTATAGCCACCTTGCATGGTGCCTAATAATTCAACTGCTTTTTCTGAAGAGATAAGAGGTGATGTGGTTTCGCCTTTCGCGAGGGCAGTTAAAAAACCCGCCTTAACATAAGCAGCTTCATCAACTCCAGGTGGAACGCGGTTAACAATTAAATCAAGAAGAAATTCTTCTTCACCTTTAGGGGGATTTTTTAATAGCTCAACAAGTGCGGCTGTTTGTGTGGCATCGAGAGGTTTTGGAACGACACCTTCAGCTGCACGCTCTGCTACGTGCTTACGGTAATCTTCTAGCACGACTGTCTCCTCGCTTCTTTGTCATTTTGTATAACCCGGCTGTCTGCACCCTGTCTATAGGGTTCCAGGTCAGAGGATCTTTTGCTCGCATAAAACATAAGTGGTTGTGAGATTATGCCCAGCTAAGGGTATCAGCATAGCAAATCTTCAACACGATGTTAATTCGTTCACATAAAAGTAACATTAATCAAATTCAAATATCTACTTATTCAGATTAAAACACTTAAACAAAATATATAAGAAACATTTTTACCCAGTTTTTTAGATAAAATACTATAAAGAATCTATAGATATGAATAGAAATATACTATTTAAGAGAAAGCTTACTAAGCGCTGATAAGAATTTGAATAATATTGATTTGTTATAAAATGAACCTTTTCTACAGGCAGAAGCTACCTACTTAAAAAGTGTTATTTTATTTAAAATAATATATTAGCTCTATTTAGCTCAAACAATGAAAGATAAAATATCTAATTAATCAAATACATGATTGATCACAGCTGCAATTATAGATGTTCCAATCGCAACTAAAACCAAATCATTTCCTACTATTTTCCATTCATACCCTTGATAATAAGGTAATTGATTTAACATATTATTTGGGATGTTTTTTTTCATGATCCCAGGAGGGAGTGGTTTCCCTCTGACTAAATTTTTAGCTATACCCGGTGGCAGAGATTGATAACCAACAATATTATTTTTTATGGCTAAGATCCTTGCATCTTTATAAGTTAAAGAAACAGACACTAGCCCATTACTATTAATCATTATTTCAGATGATAGCCCATCGTTTTTATTGGAGTTTATATGGTTATTATTCTGATAATGTCGTGCATTCCCATTCCCATGTCCATGGGGAGGATTAGCTAAAGAGCCTAAAGAAAAGCTCACCATAAACAACAATAGAAAAAAACGAAAAGAAGTGTGTTTGCTCATCATATATACCATCCAAAAATCAGATCATAATAAAAAAATAGAGTAATAAACGCTTAAGTACAATTTCTCATATTCTGATAATATTACGACTAAGCATATATAACTAAAAAACACCTTTTTTGAATAAAAATCATAACCACCCGTAAAACGGGTGGTTTGCTCTTGCCCTATAAGGGCTTATTACCGACTGCGCCTAAATGACGCTGCTTTCTCTTCGTTCAAGCTAAGTGTCTTTGCTACTTTGGCTTACCCCTTGAAGGGGTTCTCATATTCTTTACTACTCAATTTATCCGAGATTAAATCCGACTTTTCTTGTTCTCTGATATACTTTTGAATTGTGGCTTCGTTTAGCCCCACTGTTGTGACATAGAACCCTTCCGCCCAAAACTTTCTGTTGCCAAATTTATATTTTAGATTGGCATGTCTATCAAAGATCATTAGCGAGCTTTTACCCTTCAGATATCCCATAAAGCTTGAAACACTTATCTTCGGCGGAATACTCACTAACATATGGACATGATCTGGCATGAGGTGACCTTCGATTATTTCCACACCTTTATACTTACAAAGGTCTCTCAGGATCTCACCTATACTTGAACGAATATTATTAAAAATTACTTTCCGTCTATATTTCGGCGAAAAGACGATATGGTATTTACACAGCCACTTTGTATGCGCTGAGCTTTGTGCTTTAATGCCCATAAACACCTTTCCTTATTTAAGTTACGAATATTAGCTTGAACATCTATATCGTAACGGAAAGGTGTTTTTCTTGGTATAACCCTTGAACGCCACCTGCAAAGCAGGTGGTTTTATGTTTAAGACGCTAGCGCGACTTAAACTGGCTAAAGCCATAATAAAAAAGAGCCAAGTTCTATAAAGAACTTAGCCCTTATCATTTAAACTACTTTAGTAAACTGTTTTCAGCAAAACTATTTTCAGTAAAGCTGTTTTCAGTAAACAAGTTGCTTATTTTTTCTTTTTCGCTTTTGGATTTGGTAGGTCAGTGATACTGCCTTCAAATACTTCCGCAGCCATACCGATTGATTCGTATAACGTTGGATGAGCGTGGATAGTTAATGCGATATCTTCAGCATCACAACCCATTTCAATTGCCAGACCGATTTCACCTAACAGTTCACCACCGTTAGAACCAACAATTGCACCACCAATAACACGGTTAGTTTCTTTGTCGAAAATCAGTTTAGTCATACCATCTGCACAATCTGATGCGATTGCACGGCCTGATGCTGCCCAAGGGAAAGAAGCCACTTCATAGCTAACGCCTTTCTCTTTCGCTTCTTTTTCAGTCATACCAACCCATGCAACTTCTGGTTCAGTATAAGCGATTGATGGAATAACTTTAGGATCGAAGTAGTGTTTCTTACCAGAAATAACTTCTGCTGCAACGTGACCTTCGTGTACACCTTTGTGAGCCAGCATTGGTTGACCAACGATGTCACCGATAGCAAAGATGTGAGGTACATTAGTACGCATTTGTTTATCAACATGGATAAAGCCACGATCATCAACTTCGATACCTGCTTTACCTGCGTCTAATAGTTTACCGTTAGGTACACGACCGATAGCAACTAATACTGCATCGTAACGTTGTGGTTCTGCTGGGGCTTTTTTGCCTTCCATTGTTACGTAGATGCCATCTTCTTTTGCTTCAACCGCAGTTACTTTAGTTTCTAGCATCAGGTTAAATTTCTTGCTGATACGTTTGGTAAATACTTTAACCACGTCTTTATCAGCAGCAGGAATAACCTGATCAAACATTTCAACTACGTCAATCTGAGAACCCAGAGAGTGATAAACCGTACCCATTTCCAGACCGATGATACCGCCACCCATAACCAGTAAACGCTCTGGTACAGTTTTCAGTTGCAGTGCATCTGTCGAGTCCCATACACGTGGGTCTTCATGTGGAATGAATGGTAATTCGATTGGACGTGAGCCGGCAGCAACGATTGCATTATCAAAAGTGATGGTAGTTGTACCTTCAGCACCTTCAACAGACAATGTATGAGAACCAGTGAATCGTGCTTCGCCATTAACGACAGTAACTTTACGGCCTTTAGCCATGCCAGCTAAGCCACCCGTTAACTGAGAAATAACTTTATCTTTCCAGATGCGAATTTTGTCGATATCTGTTTTTGGCGCGTCAAATACAACACCGTGTTCAGATAATGCTTTCGCTTCTTCGATAACTTTAGCAACGTGGAGTAACGCTTTAGAAGGGATACAACCCACGTTCAGACAAACACCACCTAAAGTAGAGTGACGTTCTACTAAAACTGTTTCTAAACCTAAGTCAGCGCAACGGAACGCCGCGGAATAACCCGCAGGGCCTGCACCCAGAACCACTACCTGTGCTTTAATTTCAGTACTCATCGTGACCTCATTATTTATTTGTCCGGCGAGTCAGACGATAATCCATATTTAACACCGAGACTTACATACCGCATGCAGTTTACAGAAATGTTAATAAACTGAAAAGCGCTCTAACATGACGGATCTCACAACCTAAGATGTATGACTGTAAAATCCATCACTGTAATCAGAGAAACCGGCGCTAAGCACCGGTTTTAAATTACATTACCAAACGACGTAAATCGCTCATGTACTGATTAATCAGAGTGATGAATCGAGCACCGTCAGCACCATCAATCACACGGTGATCGAAAGATAATGACATTGGTAAAATCAAGCGTGGTACGAATTCTTTGCCGTTCCATACTGGTTTCATAGAAGAACGGGAAAGTCCCATAATCGCAACTTCTGGTGCGTTAACGATTGGTGCAAAACCGGTAGTACCGATACCACCAAGGCTAGAAATAGTGAAGCATCCGCCTTGCATATCTGCTGCTGTCAGTTTACCTGCACGTGCTTTCTTAGAAACTTCAGCTAACTCATAAGACAGTTCGATAATGCCTTTTTTGTTAACATCTTTGAAAACAGGAACAACAAGACCGTTCGGTGTATCTACAGCAATACCGATATTGATGTATTTTTTCAGGATCAGTTTCTGTCCATCTTCAGAGATAGAGCTGTTAAAGCGTGGCATATCCGCCAGTGCTTTCGCTGCTGCTTTCATTACGAAGACTAACGGAGTGATCTTAACATCCAGTTTTTTCTTCTCTGCTTCTTTATTTTGCTGTTTACGGAATTCTTCAACCTCAGTGATATCTGCTTCATCAAACAGATTTACGTGAGGGATCATCACCCAGTTACGGCTTAAGTTAGCGCCAGAGATTTTCTGGATACGGCTTAATTCAACTTCTTCAATTTCACCAAACTTACTGAAGTCAACTTTTGGCCAAGGTAACATGCCTGGTAATCCACCACCTGCATTTGCTGGTGCAGATTCAGCACGTTTAATTAACTCTTTCACGTAAGACTGAACGTCTTCACGTAAGATACGACCTTTACGACCAGTACCTTTCACTTTCGCTAAATTCACACCGAATTCGCGTGCCAAACGACGAATAACAGGTGTTGCATGAACGTAAGCGTCATTTTCAACAAACTCTTCTTTCGCTGCTGGCGCAGTAGCTTGTGCTTTAGCAGGTGCTGCCGGAGCAGAACTTGCTGGCGCTGGCGCAGCTGCCTCTGGAGCTTGAGCAACAGGTGCTGCACCGGTAACTTCGAAAGTCATGATCAGTGAGCCAGTTTTCACTTTGTCGCCCACTGCAATTTTGATCTCTTTAACCACACCAGCAAATGGAGCTGGAACTTCCATTGAAGCTTTGTCACCTTCAACAGTGATCAGTGATTGTTCTTCAGAGATGGAATCACCTACTTTCACCATCACTTCAGTAACTTCAACTTCGTCATCACCGATATCAGGAACATTCACTTCTTTCACAGCAGATGCTACTGGTGCAGATGCAGTTGGTGCTGCTTGAGCAACAGGTGCGCTACCTGCAACTTCAAATACCATGATCAGAGAGCCTGTGCTCACTTTATCACCGGTTGCAATTTTAATTTCTTTCACTACGCCAGCAAATGGTGCTGGGACTTCCATTGAAGCTTTGTCACCTTCAACAGTAATCAGTGATTGTTCTTCAGCAACGCTATCGCCCACTTTTACCATTACTTCAGTAACTTCAACTTCGTCACCACCGATATCTGGAACATGAACTTCTTTCAGTGCAGCTGTTGCAGGCGCTGCTACTGGTGCAGGAGCTGTGGCTTGAGCTGGTGCTGCTTGTGCGACATCTTCTGCTTCAAAAATCATGATAAGAGAACCCGTTTGGACTTTGTCGCCCACGGCAATTTTAATCTCTTTAACTACACCCGCTTGTGGTGATGGAACTTCCATAGAAGCTTTGTCACCTTCTACGGTGATTAAGGATTGTTCTTCCTCAATGCGGTCGCCCACTTTCACCATCACTTCGGTGACTTCAACTTCATCAGCACCGATATCTGGGACTTTAATTTCAATAGACATTCACTTTACCTCTTACGCCAGACGTGGGTTTACTTTTTCAGGGTTGATGTTGTATTTTTTGATTGCTTCTTCAACAATCTTCACATCAATCTCACCACGTTTAGCTAATTCACCTAATGCAGCAACAATCACATAAGAAGTATCAACTTCAAAGTGGTGACGCAGGTTTTCACGGCTATCAGAACGACCGAAACCATCTGTACCTAATACGCGGTAATCATCTGCTGGCACATAAGTACGAACTTGTTCAGCGAACAGTTTCATGTAGTCAGTAGATGCAACTGCTGGCGCATCATTCATAATTTGAGCGATGTATGGTACACGCGGTGCTTCAGATGGATGTAACATGTTCCAACGTTCACAATCTTGACCATCACGAGCCAATTCAGTGAATGAAGTTACGCTATAAACATCAGAACCAATACCGTATTCAGCAGACAGGATTTGTGCTGCTTCACGAACGTGACGCAGAATAGAACCTGATCCCAGTAACTGAACTTTACCTTTCGCACCTTCCAACGATTCCAGTTTGTAGATACCTTTACGAATACCTTCTTCAACACCGGCTGGCATTGCTGGCATATGGTAGTTTTCGTTCAGTGTAGTGATGTAGTAATAAACGTTTTCTTGTTTATCACCATACATACGTTCTAAACCGTCTTGCATGATAACAGCCACTTCATAAGCGAATGCTGGATCATAAGAGATACAGTTAGGAATAGTCAGCGATTGAATATGACTATGACCATCTTCGTGCTGTAAACCTTCACCGTTAAGTGTTGTACGACCTGAAGTACCACCTACTAAGAAACCACGAGCTTGTTGGTCGCCTGCTGCCCAGCATAAGTCGCCAATACGTTGGAAACCAAACATTGAGTAGTAGATATAGAATGGGATCATTGGCAGATTGTTAGTGCTGTAAGATGTTGCAGCCGCTAACCAAGATGCGCCAGCACCCAGTTCGTTGATACCTTCTTGCAGAATTTGGCCTTTAACGTCTTCTTTATAGTAAGCAACTTGCTCACGGTCTTGAGGCGTATATTGTTGGCCATTCGGACTATAAATACCGATTTGACGGAACAGACCTTCCATACCGAAAGTACGTGCTTCGTCCGCAATAATTGGAACTAAACGATCTTTGATAGATTTATTTTTCAACATTACGTTCAGAGCACGAACGAATGCGATAGTTGTTGAAATCTCTTTAGATTGTTCTTCCAGTAATTGGCTGAAATCTTCCAGTGCTGGGATATCCAGTTTTTCTTCAAAACGTGGACGACGAGCTGGCAGGTAACCACCTAAATCCTGACGACGTGCATGCAGATATTTGTACTCTTCTGATTCTTTATCAAAAGTAATATAAGGCAGATCTTTGATTTGCTCATCAGCAACAGGAATATTGAAACGATCACGGAAATGGTGAACGCCATCCATGTTCATTTTCTTAACTTGGTGAGCAATGTTTTTACCTTCTGCCGTTTCACCCATACCATAACCTTTGATGGTTTGAGCTAAAATAACAGTTGGTTGATTTTGAGTATCTTTTGCTTTTTGGAATGCAGCAAAGACTTTCTTCGGATCGTGACCACCACGGTTTAATGCCCAGATTTCATCATCAGTCATATCTTTAACTAATGCAGCTGTTTCTGGATAACGATTGAAGAAGTGCTCACGAACATAAGCGCCGTCACGAGATTTAAATGTCTGGTAGTCACCATCCAGAGTTTCATTCATTAATTGAATGAGTTTACCTGAAGTGTCTTTACGCAGAAGCTCATCCCAACGATCGCCCCACATTACTTTGATAACGTTCCAGCCAGCACCCGCGAAGATACCTTCTAATTCGTTAACAATTTTACCGTTACCTGTAACTGGGCCATCAAGACGCTGTAAGTTACAGTTAATCACGAAGCACAGGTTGTCTAATTTTTCGCGAACTGCGATGGTGATAGCACCTTTAGATTCTGGTTCGTCCATCTCGCCATCGCCTAAGAACGCATAAACAGTTTGTTTAGTCGTATCTTTTAAGCCACGGTGATTCAAATATTTCAGGAATTTAGCTTGATAAATTGCAGATAGTGGTCCCAGACCCATAGAAACTGTTGGGAACTGCCAGAATTCAGGCATTAATTTAGGGTGCGGATAAGAAGATAAACCTTTACCACCAATCTCTTGACGGAAGTTGTTTAATTGCTCTTCAGTTAAACGTCCTTCTAAGAATGCACGAGCGTAGATACCTGGGGAGATATGGCCTTGGAAGTAAACCAAGTCACCACCATCAGTTTCATTTTGCGCACGGAAGAAGTGGTTAAAGCACACTTCATATAAAGTTGCAGAAGATTGGAATGACGCCATGTGTCCGCCGAGTTCCAAATCTTTTTTGGATGCACGCAGAACCATCATTACTGCGTTCCAGCGAATAGCAGAACGAATACGACGCTCTAATTCCAGATTGCCAGGGTAAGCGGGTTCATCTTCAGCAGGAATGGTATTGATATAATCACTGTGTACAGAACCGCCTAAAGCGATATTAAGACCACCATTACGGGCTTGTTTTAATACCTGATCAATCAGGAACTGTGCACGCTCAACACCTTCTTCACGGATGACCGAGTCGATCGCTTGTAACCAGTCGCGAGTTTCGATCGGATCCACGTCATTTTTCAGCATATCTGACATGGTGTATTCCTTATCTGTTATCTGTTTTTAATGGTTATGGGAGCCTATCTTCCCGTTATACCCATCTGATATGACGGGAAGATAGGCCCTGCTGTTATTACCGCTTCCCCTGAAAATCACAGGGCGATAGGTAGTACAGACTCAGCGGTCAGGATCTGTGCTACTAAAATAAATCAGGATGTTGTTGTAGCCGGCGCAGAGAGCGCTCACGGCGAGTATGTTCACGACTCATATCCAACAAAACATCTTCAATAAAGGCCAAATGGCGATGTGATGCTTCACGCGCAGCTTCTGGCTCTCTATTAATAATAGCCTGATAAATTTGACTACGATGCTCACTTACTGCAGTTAACATCTCTTTACGAGTGTAAAGAAACTCAAAATTCTGGCGGATATTTTGCTCAAGCATTGGCACCATGCATCGTAATAGATGCAATAAAACGACATTATGAGCAGCTTCCGTGACAATTAATTGATATTGCAATACAGCTTCAGACTCAGCGGCTAAATCACCCTTTTCATGGGCTTTCAAAATACAATCATGGCTAGCTTTGATACGATCAAGATCTTCATCAGTACCACGTAATGCAGCGTAATATGCAGCAATACCTTCAAGTGCATGACGAGTTTCTAAAAGATCAAATTGAGATTCGGGATGTCCGCTAAGCAGTTGAGCTAAAGGATCACTAAAACTTTGCCAGAGATTGTGCTGAACAAAAGTACCACCGCCTTGGCGACGGAGTAAAAAACCTTTAGCTTCTAATTTTTGGATAGCTTCACGCAATGAAGGACGAGATACATCAAATTGCTTCGCCAGCTCACGCTCAGGTAAGAGTTTTTCTCCTGGGCGCAGAGTACCTTCTAAAATCAGATGCTCAAGCTGTTGCTCAATAACATCAGAAAGCTTAGGTTGGCGGATTTTTGTATAAGCCATATTGCTGGAAGCCATTATTGGATAACTATTACCTTAGTGATTGAGTTGTCAATTGGTAATACCAATTTAATATAACGGATAATAAAGTAACAAAGTATTCACTAACTGTCCATACAGTTGTTGAGCGAAATCATAAAAACCTGCAAATTTTAACAAATTATTTTAAAAATTCATCAAAAGTGATAACCAGATCGCATTATCTAGAAACGTTAAAAATAAATTTTTTAACGTTTTTTAAACACATAAACAGTCAAACTGAAGCGTGACAGCAATATTATTTTGAATTTAAATTCTAATTAAGTGAGTTAAAATGCAATTTCGGTGGTTATTTTGTTAACAAACTGCGGTAATAGGCCCAATCAAAGTGAGGCCCCGGATCGGTCTTTCTATTTGGTGCAACATCACTATGCCCAGTAATGTTCTCTTTAATGGCTGGATAAAGAGCAATAAGCGATTGAGTAATCTTCACTAATTGTTGATATTGCTGCTGGGTAAAATCGCACTCATCAGTGCCTTCAAGCTCAATACCGATTGAAAAATCATTACATTTTTCTCTGCCTTTATATAAAGAAACGCCAGCATGCCACGCTCTTTCAGTAAAAGGCACATATTGCACAATTTCTCCATCACGCCGAATCAGACAATGAGCCGATACTCTTAAGCTAACAATCTCACTAAAAAATGGATGATCTTGCTCTGATAATGTATTAGTAAAAAGTTGGTCAATATAAGGCCCACCAAATTCACCTGGAGGTAAACTGATATTATGAACAATTAATAAAGAAGGGATCTCACCTTCAGGTCTCTTATCATGATTAGGTGAAGGAACCTGTCTAGCATCGATTAGCCAACCTTGTTTAATTTCCACATCAACCCTCTTTTATTTTGTTTTAGCCATTATCAATAACTTTTTTAACTCATACTCATCAATAAATGCGAACTTTCCCTCAATAATAAAGGTTAAATATGTATATCTCCTTTTTCTTTTCGATATTTTACTCAAACTTTATCTTATCTATTCGCTAATAAAGTCTTTTTTTTTCATACTTCTAGTGTCTATTACTCAAGGAGGACGCTAGATGAATGTACTTAATTATCACTCTAATGAAAATGGTTTTACCCTTATGGAGCTTATGATTGTGATTGCTATCATTTCAATTTTAAGCTCAGTGGCTATTCCCGCCTATCAAGGTTATATCCAAAAAGCCGCATTAACCGATGTCTTACAAACACTGTCTCCCTATCGTTCTGCGGTAGAATTATGCCGTTATGAAAATGAACCTCAACACTGTAATTCTGACTCCTCTTTTATGCCGCAACAATTTCGTAGTCGATATTTATCCGATATAAATGTGTTACACGGTGTGATTAGTGCAACAGGGAAAACTCAGCTTGATGGTCTGACAATCACAATGTCGTCAGAGAAAGGAGTTAACGACCTCGTTCCGGTATGGAAAACACAATGTTCAACAACAAATCTTACGTTGCAAAAACAGTGTAGTGAGATTTTAAAATCATATTAGGGCTTTAATATAAAGGGAGCACTCATATCGAGTGTTCCTGATGCGCATTTTAAACATTGAAGACAACACAGATAAGTCAGAAAGTATTAAAGAGGTGAAGAATGGATATCACACACTCTGCAACAGAATTTATTGAGCATCTATTACGTACAAGTATTTTAAAGCGTGTCTCTGATTTACATATAGAACCACAGCAAATCAATGTAAGAATTCGAGCCAGAATAGATAACCATTTATATCTATTTTCACCACCTCCAAATGAATTTTCTGAAGAAATAGTGACTCGCTTAAAGGTACTCGCAAACTTAAATATTGCAGAAAAGCGGTTACCTCAAGATGGGCAGTTTAATTGGTCTTATCATGAAAAAAACTATTCAATACGAATTGCGACACTTCCCACATTATATGGCGAAAAAGTAGTTTTACGGCTTATCAATAATTTACAACAACCGGAATTAAATCACCTGGGCTTTCAACCCTCACATTTAACACTATTAAAGAAATATTTAAATTTACCGCAAGGAATGATTTTAGTTACAGGGCCTACGGGAAGCGGAAAAACGCTCACACTATATAGTTGTTTACGTTATTTAAATAAAGAAAACCTAAATATAAATAGTGTTGAAGATCCGGTTGAATTACCTCTAAAGGGTATTAATCAGATCCAAATTTCCGAAAAATCAGGGATCTCATTCACTACAATATTACGGGCACTACTACGCCAAGATCCTGACATTATTATGGTAGGTGAAATACGTGATCAATCGACTGCTGAAATGGCAATAAAAGCAGCACAAACAGGACATCTTGTATTATCAACCTTACATACTAATTCGGCTTCATCCACATTAATGCGTCTATATAACTTAGGAATTGAAAAAGATCTTATTCACTCCTGTGTTAGCTTAATTATTTCACAACGATTAGTTCGTTGTTTATGTCCACACTGCAAAATATGCCTACCCAATAAACAACATATAAATATAAACAAAGAAATGATCGAACTACCAAACTGGCAAGCTGTTGGTTGCCAGCAATGCTGTTCAGGCTATAACGGAAGAACGGCTATTTATGATTGCTTTGAGCCCTTAAAACAAACACTCTCATCCCCTTACCACTTACTCTATTCCGGCTTTTCATTAATTAAACAAGGAATAACGACACTTGAGGAGGTTTATCAAACACTAGGGGATATTGAATGAGATTACAGCTAATTTATCGCTATGAGGCATTAACCTATCAAGGAGAATGGTGTACTGGAAAAATACTGGCATCCTCTAATAACGAGGCATTTATTAAACTAACACAACAACAAAAACTCCCCATAAAAATACGTTTATTCAAAATTGTTTTATTTCAAGATACTGATAAGCAATATCGAATTCAATTATTCGAACAATTAGCTCTATTACTTCATTCAGGTTTAGCACTTCTTCCTGCATTAACACTATTAAAAGACGAATGCCGTTACTCACATTGGCAATGCGTATTAGAAGATATCATTTTCAACTTAATGCAAGGAGGTTCTTTTTCTAAACAATTAACTCGTTATCCACTTTATTTCCCAATTGCACTGAGTCGCTTTATTTTTATTGGTGAAGAAAGTGGAAAGTTAGATGAAGTTATTACGCTTCAAATAATACAATTAAAGAAACACCGAGAGATTATTAAAAAAGTCAAAAAAGCCTTTAAATACCCAACCTTTTTACTCACTGTATTAGCTTTTATTACCAGTATTATGTTGCTCTATGTTTTACCAGAATATCAGTCTTTATACAGTTCATTTAATACAGAACTTCCTATATTAACACTCTCCTTAATTACTTTTTCTCAATGCTTTACTGATTATATCAGTATAATAGTGTTTATCTTTATAGGATTAATAGTTGCTTATCGCTTAATTCGACACTCTTTTTCACTATTGTATTTTGTTGAGCAAACTTTATTTCTTCATATTCCTTATTTAGGTAAGCTTTTAAAGTATCAGCAATTACACCTTATTTTTCAGATAATAAGTATTACACAACAAGCTGGATTGTCTTTATTACAAGGTTTAAAGATAGGAATAGAACAACTTACACACCCTATTTATAAGCAAGTACTTTCTCAAATGAGCGACCACATTATGCAAGGTAAATCGTTGAGCTTATTTATGAAAAATGAACCTCTTTTTACGCCTATTTGTTATCAATTTATCAGTTGTGCAGAAAACTCGGGGCAGTTGCTCTATTTTTGTCAGCAATTAAGTGATTGGTTTTATCATCAACTTGATGAGCAATTAAATACCATTAGTGTTTGGTTAGAACCAATACTGATGACGGTCATTGCATTAATTATTGGCACATTAATCATTGCTATGTATCTTCCCATATTACAGTTAGGTGATACTATACAGTAAGTCACAAATTTTATGAGTAACATGCTGTTATTATGTGTAGCACTAACTTATTGATTGATGGTAATTCTGTTGCGCATTATGAGGTAGGATGTCAGGGTAGCAGAAAATCATCTATCATAATAACCGAATAAAACCCAAATATTGCGGTTATTATCTTGTGATAAAAACAAAATTAGGCTTTAGAATACCTAGACTAATAGTAAATTTTAATTCATTAAAGACAGATAAACACAAATGGCTTATACGGTTGCTCTTACAGGCGGAATAGGTAGTGGTAAAACTACCGTTGCTAATGCTTTTGCCTCATTAGGTGTACCGCTCATCGATGCTGATGTTATTGCTCGATTAGTGGTAGAGCCTCAATCTTTAGGATTAAATGCATTGCATCAGCATTTTGGTGACTGCATTTTGCTACCCGATGGTTCATTAAACCGAGCACAGTTGCGCCAGATTATTTTTGAAAATAATGAAGAAAAAACTTGGGTTAACAATCTTCTTCACCCATTGATACAGCAAGAGACTCAAAGACAAATACAACAGATTAAAGCGCCCTACTTTATTTGGGTTGTTCCATTATTAGTCGAAAATAAATTAACGCATCTCGCCTCTCGTGTTCTTGTTGTCGATGTTACACAAGAAGAGCAAATAGAAAGAACAATAAAACGAGATGGCGTTAGTCGAGAGCAAGTTCTCAATATTTTAAAAGCTCAAGCTCAAAGACAAGAACGATTAGCCGTCGCTGATGATATTATTGAAAATCACGATAATAGCCAAAATATGATTGGAAAAGTTAAGCAACTCCATCAGCATTACTTAGAATTAGCTCAACAAGCGTTACAGGACAATTGTCATGAGTGATGACATCACAACAATCATCTTCGAACATCCCCTCAATGAAAAAATGCGTTCATGGCTTAGAATTGAAAACTCATTGATTCAAATTAACAGTTTTCGTGCAATTGATTCATTACCCACAGCACTCTCGTTTTTTCGTGCGATATCAGAATTTATTGAAGTCCTTGATCGTGGAGAAATCCGTGCTGAATTACTTAAAGAATTAGAAAAAAGACAAAAGAAATTACAGCAATGGCTTTCATTTCCTAATGTTGATAAAGCGATTGTCACTCAAATTATTGATGAACTAGCTGAGAATGCAGTCGTATTAAGTAAAGCCCCTCGCATAGGTCAGCATTTAAAACAAGATAAAGTCATTAGTTTAGTCAAACAACGTCTAAGTATTCCTGGTGGATGCTGTAACTTTGATGTACCAGCATTACATTTATGGTTAAATTTACCTCAAGCAACTCGTGATGAAAGATTACAAAGCTGGCTGGCAGGTTTATTACCATTACAAAATGCATTAAATAGTTTGCTCATGCTTATTCGCCAATCAGATACATTTAAACCTGCTCTTAGTCACCGTGGTTTTTACCAAGACAGCGCTGAAGAAGGTGAATTGCTACGTATTAAGATAGCCATTGACCACCAAATCTATCCTCAAGTTTCAGGGCATAAAAATCGCTATGCGATCCGCTTTTTACCACTTAATAGTGAAAATGGAACCGTACCTCTAGAGCTACCTTTTGAGATCGCTTGTTGCTAACATTATGTTTATTGATATGAGCATAAATAGCACCAATGAGATCTAGGAGAGATAATGAGCGAAGAATTAATTGTAAAATGTCCAACCTGTCAAACAGAAGTTGTTTGGAATGAAAGTAGCCCTTATCGCCCTTTTTGTAGTAAGCGTTGCCAACTTATTGATTTAGGCGAATGGGCTGATGAATCAAAACGTATCCCAAGCCAAAGCGATATTAATGACAGCGATGATTGGAGTGAAGCGCCACAACAAGAGCCTAAAGACTTTTAATGTGCCGATCTGAACATAAAAAATAGCCACTCGACTGAGTGGCTATTTTATTTATAGGTGCTTACTTTTGCAATAACGCCACAATAGTACGGTTAGCAGGCGGAAAATCATCAGCATTTAACGATCCAATTGATGTCCACTTGAATTTTTGTCCCTCTTTACCATAGGGCTCATTATCCCATTGCGTGACTAAGAAAAAGGATAAGGTAATGTGTCTATCTGGAAAATCATGCTCTACTGTTTCAAAAAGTGAGCATTGCGTTACATCAATACCGATTTCTTCTTGTAACTCACGTACTAGCGCCTGCTCTGGAGTCTCTTTATCTTCTAATTTTCCCCCCGGAAATTCCCAAAATCCCCCCATATGCGATTTTAGAGGGCGTTGGGTGATAAAGACATTATTGTGTTGATCACAAATAATACCCGCAGCAATATGTAGCTTTTTTTTATCCATTATAGACAACCTATTGAATAGTCACGTTATTATAACAACTTAACGATATTATAACGTATATCCAACAGCGCTACTCTGGTTTTCTTTCCCTGATTATCTCGATTAATTAACGATAAATAGGTAAGAAACCGAACTGTGCTAATGTTTGGCAAATAATCCCTACTGCACCAAAAGCGATAACAGCATAAATTAACCCTTTGCCACCCCACACTTTAAAACCAGAGTTTGGAAATTTCTCGCGTGCTTTCAGTGCCATAACCGCAGGACAAATAATTGCCCATACACACGCGGCGGTTCCTGCATAAGCAATCGCAATTAAGAACCCATTAGGGAAAAGTAAACATAATAGTAACGGCGGCGTAAAACATAAAACGCCAGATTTTAAGCGCCCTGTCTTGTTATCTTCAAATTTTAGTGATGCTAAAATATAGTCGAACAGACCAATCGCTACCCCTAAAAATGAACAGAATACGGCACTAATAGAAAACCATAATAAAAATCCTTCAATATATTTACTATTTAATACAGTATATAAAGAATCAATAAAGGCATCTAAGTTACCACCCTTTTGGATAATTGTAATAAATTGCTCACGAGGTAAATTCCCCATCGTGCCAATCATCCAAAGTAAATAAATTACCAGCGCTAAAACACAACCAATAACACAACTTTTTACAACCTTTTTTTCATTTTCATGATAGAGCTTATAAAGGCTACAAACATTACCATGATAACCAAAAGAGGTGATAGCATAAGGAATAATAATAAAAATAAAAGGATAAAGATATAATTGGCTTTTACCTTCAAAGGTTGCAGTAAATAATAGATCACCTCTCGCTTTAAAGAATAATCCCGAAAATGCCAATACGAATAGAACAATCTTAATAAATAAAAATATTGAGGTTAAACGGCTGGCACAAGCGCCTCCCCACCATATTGTTGCTCCGAGCACTATAGTAAATACAACGAATATCACTCTAAGGTTTAAATTAAGACCATATAAAGATGAAGCTTCATAAATAATCGAACCTGCAGCAGAGATATAAGCATAAATTAATATATACAATACGAATATCAAAGACGCATTCGCAAGATAACACGCCCATTTAGGTAATAACTCTTTCGATATATGAAAGTAGTTTGTCCCTGCGCCATATTTAGATATACATTCAAGAATATAAATTCCAGAATGAAACATAAAGAAACAGACAATAAATAATATAAAGAGTGAGTTAACAAACCAAGCACCAGACATTATTGTTGGTAGGCTAAACATTCCCGCACCAATCATGGCGCCGCCCAACACAAACCCCCCTACAATAATTGAGGGTTCTTTGTTTACCGACTTATTTTCCATTTTTTAGTCCTTACTGAAATAAGGATAGGGCTCTCGCATTGCACGAGAGCCATTATTATTGTGGAGTATTATTTATTTGATAGGTTTTAATCTAGCAGTAAAGTGTCTTAATACCGGTGGCTCATATTCGAACTCAAGACCTTTAAGCGTTTTAAACTTCTCTTTTAAGCCGATAAGTGCATCAGCAATATAATCCATATGGTCGTTAGTGTAGACACGACGTGCAATGGTTAAACGCATAAATTCCATATCTGCATGTTTTTGCTTACCTGTTGCAGGATCACGACCTAATAAGAACGAACCGATTTCAACAGCACGAACACCTGACTCTAAGTAAAGTGCGTTAATGACAGCTTGAGCTGGGAATTGATCGCCCGGGATATGCGGTACCAGTTTTTTACAGTCAACGAAAACCGCATGTCCACCAGTAGGATATTGAATCGGAATGCCCGCTTCACGTAAACGGTCACCCAGATATTGAACCTGACCAATACGATAGTGCAGGTATTCTTCCTCAGTACCTTCTTCTAAACCTTGTACCATTGCAGCCATATCACGGCCAGCTAAACCACCATAGGTAACAAAGCCTTCCATTGGTACACAGCGTTGTCTTGCTAATGTGAATACTTCTTCATTATCACGAATTGAGACTAAACCGCCAATATTTAACAATGGATCTTTCTTCGCTGACATTGTTAACGCGTCAGCATATTTATACATGTCTAAAATAATTTCTTTAATGGTTGCATTTTTATATTTAGGATCACGCTGTTTAATGAAGTACGCATTTTCACAATAACGCGCTGAGTCCATAACAACAAAAATACCGTGTTGTTTTGCGATTTCGTAAACTTCTCTTAAATTGTCCATTGAAACAGGCTGACCACCAGCACTATTACAGGTCACTGTTGAAACAATGGCAACAACGTTATCAGCACCATGTTTGGCAATATTTTCTTTTAATTTAGCAATATCAAAATTGCCCTTCCAATCATCATAGGTTTCTGAATCAAACGCTTTCTCAGTAACAATATTAATTGCTTTACAGCCATTTAATTCAACGTGTGCTGCTGTTGTGTCGAAATGGAAGTTAGAAATAAATACAGGATTTTTCGCTTTTCCATCTTTTTGTTTATATTTTAATAATACTGGGAAAAGAATATTTTCAGCACCACGACCTTGGTGAGCAGGAATAATATAATCGTAGTTAAATAACTCTTTGGCTTTATCTTTTAAATCATAATAGTTTCTTGAACCTGCATAAGCTTCATCACCTGTTATCATTGCTGCCCACTGGTGATCACTCATTGCATTAGTACCAGAGTCTGTTAATAAATCAATATAAACAGCATGACTTGGTAATAGGAATGGGTTATATCCTGCTTCTTTTAATGCAGCTTCACGTTCTTCTCTTGAAGGAACACGGATTTTTTCTACCATTTTAATACGGAATGGTTCTACGATTCTTTTAGCCATGATAATACCTTTAATATAAATTAAAATAATAAAATTAGAATAAATAAAATAATCTTCCCATTTAAATCAAACGGAAAAAGAGTATTAAATTATTTTGAATGGATATAAAAAAGGATTATTTTTCAGGAAAGTAGAAGGCGAGTTCAGAATCAATATTAAACCATTTCTTCAATCTGAAGAAACCTCTTAATATTATCAAAACATTAAATGATGAGAACATACTTTAACCCTTATAGTCAGGAAATAGTACAATTTACACGCTAATTTATATAACAGTTAAACATAATTAGTAATATAACAATAGTATATTTTGGACGAAAATCACACTATTTATAATAAATAATATATTAACGTGATCACTATCACTTACTTTAATCTTTAATTAAATATTTTTTTATAACTTAAATTTTTATTGATAAAATCAAGTAGTAATACATGTGTTTATATTGCATTTTCACAAAATGAAAGCTGTATTTAAATAACCTTACTTTTTACCATGAATAATAATTTAACAATAAACTCCTAATCTCTTTACTTTTCTAGCGCTCGTTTTATTCATTAAAATGAAATAATAATTCATGAAATATTTATTCCAGAATACAACATTAATAAATTTATAAATAACAAATGAAAAGCTAACTAATCTGCTTCTTTTTCATATCTTCGAATCCTCTCTCATTATTTATCTTCACTTTATAAAAAATGAAAAGGTTTCAATTAACATAGCTAAATCGATGGTAATTTAAGCAAGAAAAAATAACACGGAAGATTATAACCATGAAAATCAACACTATATAATCCACTTAAATGAATCATTTGTTTAAATAATGCTATTTGAGATATCAATCATTTTAGTTATGTCACTATTTAATATCGAAAGAGATGGAAATTTATCTTTATTTCATCGATTTTTAATTTCTTTTCATATTGAGAGTGACCGGTATTTATTATTCTAAAATTAACGATAATATAAAAACATTAATTATTATCTTTATATATTTAAGCAATATTATTTATATTTGAATTAATACCTTTATATTGAGGTAAAATGAGAAAAAAAGTTATTTTATTAACACTATTAAGTGGATTTTCAACCTGTGGATTAACAGCAAATGACGCCGGCTATTTAGGCTCGATGGGAGAATCGCGGCGCGCATTACAAGATAGCCAACGTGAAATAAACCAACTTATTGAACAAAATCGCTATCAACAACTTCAAGAAAATGCATTAGAGGTTTCACCTACCCCCACACTTATTACTGAATCAGAGCATTGTTTGCCTATTAATGGTGTATATGTTCAAGGAATTACTTTACTTAATGAAAAAGATCTTGATTCCTTAACACCATTACCAGAGCAATGTATAAAAAGTGCTGACGTTAACCGTTTAGTCAAAGAGTTAACCCAACGCTATCTCCAACATGGTTATATCACTGCCAGAGTTCAATTTTTACGCCCAAATCAAGAGCAACAGCTTGGGCTGTATGTTATTGAAGGCTTTATTGAAAAAATTGAAGGCGGTGATCGAGGTGTTAACACAGCACTACTTTTCCCTCATGTTGAAGGGGAGCCTCTTAAGCTTTCAAAACTGGATCAAGGGCTAGATCAAGCAAACCGCTTACAGTCGAATAAAGTTAAACTCGATATATTGCCTGGTACGCAATTAGGTGGCTCTATTATTCAGCTCACCAATCAGCAACAAGCACCGTGGCATCTAAATATTTCAAGTGATAACTATGGACAAAAAAACTCAGGCCGCTGGTTAGTTCGAACCAATGCGAGCTTAGACAGCCCATTAGGGTTATCTGACTTTGTTAGCTTAAATGCCAGTATTACCACTGATAGCCCTAATACACGTTTTAATCGTGCTTACACCCTACTCTATTCTTTACCTTATGGTGCATTGACATTCAGCACTTTTGGTAGCTATTCGGAGTATGAATTTCATCAAGCACTACAAACACGTACCGTACGTTTATCCGGTGATACAACACAAGTTGGTTTAAGGGGAGATTACGCTTTTTATCGTAGTCAAAAACAGATTGATACCTTAAACATGCAGATAACACATAAGCGAATACGTAACTATTTCAGCCAAATTCGCCTTGAGCTCAGTAGCCCTGCACTTACAACGGTAGAGTTAGGTATCAACCATTTACACATTGTTCCAAATGGTGTCATCAGCATTAATTTAAGTGCAGAGAAAGCCATTAGTTGGTTTGGTGCAGATGAATCACCTCGTGTTGTTAATGGCAATGGTAATGACTATCGCTTTACAAAAGTTAAGCTTTTTGCCAATTGGCAACATCGTTTTGCCTTATCGAATTCTACATTTTTATTCAATAGCGCCTTCTTTGGTCAATATAGCCCCGACACCTTACCGGGTGTGGAATGGCTTAGTTTAACGGATAAAAACGCAATCCGTGGTTTTGACCAAAGTACACTTTCTGGCGATAACGGCGGCTATTTACGTAATACGCTTTCTTATCCTTATCGGATAAACACATTTTCAATCACCCCTCGAATTGGCCTCGATGCAGGCCGAGTTCAACAACATGGTAACTATGAAGGATGGCGTAGTGGCTATGGGCTAAGTTCGGGCTTAAATCTCCAATATCAAAAAGCACAATTCGATATTGAAGTCGCCAAGGGGCATTTGCTTTACAACCAAACGAATTCCAATAAAACCAAAGACCCTACTCAAGTGTTAGTTAGATTTTCATATTTATTTTGATTCACACTCATAGCAATAAACGGAGAAAACTCTATGAAATCAAAAAACTTCAAGCTCTCTCCTTCGGGTAGGCTTGCTGCATCTTTAGCGATTATTTTCGTATCACTAAATGCATATGCTGGCGGTATTGTTCCTGATGCGGGCAATCAAGGACCGAATGTTTCATCAGCCAATGGTGGCACTCAAGTCATTAATATCGTTACACCAAATAACGAAGGTATCTCTCATAACCAATATCAAGATTTTAATGTAGGTAAACCAGGCGCTGTTTTTAACAACTCCTTAGAGGCGGGGCAATCACAACTTGCTGGACAATTAAATGCCAACAGCAATTTAAATGGACAAGCAGCTTCTTTAATTTTAAATGAAGTTGTTAGCCGAAATCCTTCGTTCTTATTAGGTCAGCAAGAAGTTTTTGGTATCGCTGCAGAATATGTACTTTCTAACCCAAATGGTATTACCTGTGATGGATGCGGTTTTATCAATACCAGCCGCTCTTCCCTGGTTGTCGGTAACCCATTATTTGAAAATGGTGAGTTAAAAGGTTATAGCACGCTTAACAATACGAATTTACTTTCTATTGGCAAAAACGGATTACACGCTCCCGGCCTTTTAGATTTAATTGCGCCTCGTATTGATAGCCGAGGCAAAATAACTGCAGCAGAAATTTCTGCATTGACTGGTCAAAATACGTTCTCTCAACGCTTTGATATTCTTTCATCACAAAAACCCGCTTCTGCCTTAGATAGCTATTTCTTTGGTAGTATGCAATCTGGTCGTATCCGTATTATTAATACTGCAGAAGGTAGTGGTGTTAAATTAACAGGTAAATTTGTTTCTGATAACGAATTAAGTGTCAGAGCGGACAATATTCAAACGGATAGCCAAGTTCGCTATGACAGCTACGATAAAGATGGTAGTGAAAACTATCAAAATTACCGTGGCGGTATTGCTGTTAATAACAGTGGTTCAAGCCAAACTCTGACAAAAACAGAATTAAAAGGTAAAAACATCACATTAGTTGCTGATAATAAAAACCAAATTAAAGCCTCTGATTTAATGGGTGATGATATTTTATTACAAGGCGCTCATTTAACAGTTGATGGCAAACAGTTACAGCAAAAAGATACCGATACTGACAATCGTTGGTTCTATTCTTGGCAATATGATGTTACTAAAGAAAAAGAGCTAGTACAGCAAGTTGGTAGCCATATTGATGCCAAAAACAGTGCGACATTAACAGCAACTAAAGGTGATGTAACACTTGAAGGTGCCAAAATTAATGCGGGTAACACACTGGCAATTAATGCTAATCAAGATATCAATATCAACGGATTAGTTGAGAAAGAAAATCGCAGTGAAAATGGCTACAAGCGTAACCATACTTCTCGTTTAGAAACTGGTAGCTGGAGCAATAGCCATCAAACAGAAACCTTAAAAGCCAGTGAATTAACCGCAGGCAAAACGCTGGGATTAAATGCTGAAGGCTCAGTTGTCGCTCAAGGTGCAAAATTACATTCTAATGAGAATGTTGTCGTTAACGCTAAAGAGAACATCAATCTTAATGTTCAAAATACCAACAATGATAAAACAGTAACCGACAATCATGTTGTTTGGGGTGGTATCGGCGGTGGTAATAATAAGAACAATAACAATAAACAAGAAGTCAGCCATTCAACACAATTAACGGCTGACGGACAACTGTTACTTGCAGCAGATAACAGTGTCAAAATCACAGGTAGTCAAGTCAAAGGCAATCAAGGCGCCTTTGTTAAAACGACTCAAGGTGACGTTGTTATTGATAATGCAATTAGTGAAACCATCACTAAAACAGATGAACGTACAGGTACTGCATTTAACATTACTAAAAACTCCCACAAGAATGAAACTAACCAACAGCATTCAACGGGTAGTGAATTAGTTTCTGATGCAGAGTTAACTGTAGTCAGTGGCAAAGATGTCAATGTAATTGGTAGCTTAATTAAAAGCGCTGATGAGTTAGGTATTGAATCTTTAGGTGATATCAACGTTAGATCTGCACAACAAACCACAAAAATCAATGATGAAAAAACATCATTAGAGATCACTGGTCATGCCAAAGAAGTTGAAGACAAGCAATATAGCGCAGGTTTTCATATCACTCATACATCCAACAAAAACAATAGCACTGAAACTGAACAAGTAGGATCTACTCTCAGTGGTGGCAGTGTTAAAGTTCAAGCGGATAAAGATGTCACTTTTGCTGGCTCTGACTTAAAAACAACCGCAGGTAATGCCTCTGTTTCTGGTGACAATGTTGCTTTTGTTTCAACAGAAAACAAAAAAGAGACTGACAGTACAGATAGAACCATTTCAGGTGGCTTTAGCTATACCGGTGGTGTTGATAAGATTGGTAGTAAAGCTGATTTCCAATATGACAAACAGCATACAACAACTGAACTCACCAAAAACAAAGGTAGCGAAACGCAAGTTGCAGGTGATTTAACCATTACTGCAAACAATGATGTGACGCATCAAGGCGCATCACACAAAGTTGATGGTATGTATAAAGAGTCAGGTGAAAATATCAATCACCTTGCTGCAAATGATAGTGCAACATCTAAAACAGATACCTTAAATATCGGTGTCGATGTGGGTGTTAATCTTGATTACAGCGGCGTTACTCAGCCGATTAAGAAAGCCGTTGAAGATGGTGTTGATGTTGCTAATCCTGATAGCAATAAAGGTATTGATAAAAAAGTTACCTTTAAAGATGCCATTAGTAATCTTGCTAACTTAAGTAATTTAGAGGCGCCGAATGTGGGTGTTGAAGTTGGTATTAAAGGTGGCGGTAGCCAGAAATCACAAAGTGATAGCCAAGCGGTTTCAACATCAATTACTGCAGGTAAAATTAATACTGACAGCAATAAAACGCTACATGACCAAGGTACTCATTATCAATCGACCCAAGGTGATATTGCGCTAACAGCTAACACTCATACCAGTGAAGCAGCCCAAAACAAACACCAAGAGTCCTTCCATGAAACAACTGGTGGCGGTCAAGTAGGTGTCAGCACCAAAACAGGCAACGACATTACCGTAGCAATTAAAGGTGAAGGTAAAACCACTGACACAAGCCTAACCACAACCAAAGCTGAAGGTAGCCAATTTAATTCAGCCGGTAATATCAATATTCATGTACGTGAAGATGCTCATTATGAAGGCGCTAAGTTTGATGCTCAAGATGGAAAAACTGTCATTAATGCTGGTGGTGATTTAACACTTGCACAAGTAGCAGATACCCACACTGAAAGCCAACATAACATGAATGGCAGTGCAAACCTGAAAGTAGGTACAACACCAGACAGTAAAGATTACGGTGGTGGCTTTAACGCAGGTGGTGCAAATCATCAAAAAGATCAGACAACAGCAAAAGCGGGTTCAGTGAATGGCTCTCAAGGTATTGAGTTAAACTCAGGCCATAATCTGACTTTACAAGGCACTCATTTAACCAGCGAAAATGATGTTGCTCTGACTGCAACTAACAAAGTTGATTTCCAAGCAACAGAATCTCAACGTACTGAAACAGGTAAGAACTTATCGGGTGGATTACAAGCGGGCTTCGGTCAAAAAACAGGTGATAAATCGTCTTCTGTCAATGGCTTAGGCGGTGCTGAATTTGCTATTGGTAAGCAAGATGAGAAGAGTGTTTCTCGTGAAGGTGGAACCATTGCTAACCAAGGTAATTTAACCGTTAATGGTAGCTCTGTTAATCTTCAAGGTACTAAAGTTAATAGCAAAGATACGCAATTAACTTCTCAATCTGGTGATACCACGCTGATATCAGCACAATCAACTGATTACAAAAATAACTGGGGTACTGATATCTCTTTAAATGGCAAGCAAACCAATACAACGCCAAAAGAAGTGACTGAAGAAAACCCAGCAACCTCTATCCATGATATTGGTGGCAAAGTTTTAGTGAATGTTGAAGATCAACAAAAGTCTACACACCAAAATGCCTCTGTAGAAACAGGCACATTAACTGTAAATAGTGACAAAAACCTCGCGCTTTCTGGTGCAAATGTTTCTGCAGATAATGTAACGGGTAATGTGGGCGGTGATTTTACAGTGACTAGCCAAAAAGACAGCGATCGTCACGTTAATGTTGATGTAAATGTCGGTTATAACCACAACAATGATCCTAAATCTAGCCAAGTTGATAAAACGGCTAAAGCAGGTGGATCACTATTAGAAGACACTATCAAAGAGACCATTGATTCAGGTATTAAATCTGCAACAGATGTTATCTCTGATAAATATAATTCACTCTCTTCAACTATCGCAGATAAAGCGGGTATCAGTGGCGAAACAAAAGCCAAAATTGATAAAGGCGTTGGCACAGTGGGTAACGGTATCAAAAATATTGTAACCGGTGCTGAAGGTCATACAGCCAATGCGGATATCAAAGTTTCTCATATTGATAATGATGCGGTGACTCAAACCACAACCTTAACTAGCAAAAATGATATTTCATTAAATGTAAGTGGTACAACTAAGCTTACAGGTGCTGAAATTAAAAGTGAGCAAGGTCAGGTTGATTTAGGTGGTAGCAACGTTCAATTAAATAATATTGAAGGTCATCAATATGAAGCCGGTGCAGATCTTGATCTGAAATCATCTGCAGTTGATTTAGTGAAACAACTTACAGGTGGCGACTTATCATTAAAATCACCTGTTAAAGTTAATGAAACTGTAAATACAAAATCGTCTATTTCTGAAAAATAATAGATACCTCATAAAAGAGTAATGCCTATTCTTTTGTAAGCCAAACCCGCTTGTTATCACAATAAGCGGGTTTTTTATTTATCTGCTTAGATTTCGCTGATCATCCAATAAATTTACACTTCTTTAAGATTTAAATTAAATGCAGAAAATGAGGAATAGAAGGTAATGCATTGAATTAAAAATAGAAAAATACATTTTATCGTAGAAATTAAATCTCTATCGATTTCTTGACCTTCCCCTAATGGTAAAGCCTAAGCTTTATCTTATACCATATTTAAGAGGGGATTTTTGATGAACACTAATACTACGTTGTCCTCTGCCAATCGGTTGAGTTTACCTGTTGAAGGTATGACATGTGCATCATGTGTTGGTCGTGTCGAACGAGCCTTAAAAGCCGTACCACAAATACAAGATGCCGTTGTCAATCTAGCCACTGAACGTGCAGATATTACATTTACAAATACACCCGACCCAATAGTTGCCGTGAGCGCCATTGAAAGTTCAGGTTATAAAGTACCCGAAGAGATAACCGAGCTGGCAATTGAAGAAATGACCTGCGCATCTTGCGTTGGTCGTGTAGAAAAAGCACTAGCTCAAGTACCCGGTGTATTAGAAGCCACAGTAAACCTTGCAACTGAACGCGCTCGGGTACGCCATTTATCAGGCGTAGTATCGATCACGGATTTAGAGGCCGCCGTTGTACACGCAGGCTATAAACCCCGTCGTTTATCTGATGATCCAGCAAATACACGTGATGTAGGTGAAGAGCGTCGTGAAAAAGAGGAACGTTCATTACGCCGCGCATTACTTATCGCCACTATTTTCACATTACCCGTTTTTGTTATTGAAATGGGCTCACACTTTATTCCCGGCGTACATGGTTGGGTTACTCAAACACTGGGGCAACAACTAAACTGGTATATTCAATTTATCCTCGCCACTGTTGTGATGTTTGGCCCTGGTTTACGCTTTTTCCAAAAAGGAATACCAGCGTTATTACGCGGTGCTCCTGATATGAACTCATTAGTGTCTGTTGGTACAGCCGCCGCTTACGGCTATTCAGTAGTATCAACCTTTATTCCTCACGTCTTACCTGCGGGCACAGCCAATATCTATTTTGAAGCCGCTGTTGTGATTGTCACCTTGATCTTGTTAGGAAGAACGCTTGAAGCCAAAGCGAAAGGAAATACATCTCAAGCAATTAAACGGTTAATTGGTTTACAAGCCAAAACAGCGCGAGTTTCTCGTCATGGTGAGACATTGGAAATCCCTCTGGATCAAGTAGTGATGGAAGACATCGTTTTTGTTCGCCCCGGTGAAAAAATACCTGTTGATGGAGAGATTATTGACGGTCACTCTTACGTTGATGAGAGCATGATAACCGGAGAGCCTGTACCTGTATCGAAAGAGATTGGCTCTGATGTTGTGGGTGGAACCATCAATAAAACAGGTGCTTTTAGTTTTAAAGTCACCAAAGTTGGCTCCAATACCGTATTAGCACAAATCATTCGCTTAGTGGAAGAAGCTCAAGGCTCTAAACTTCCTATTCAAGCACTTGTTGATAAAGTCACCATGTGGTTTGTACCTGCGGTTATGTTAGGCGCAACTATCACTTTCTTTATTTGGTTAGCTTTTGGCCCTGAGCCTGCATTAACCTTTGCGCTCATTAATGCCGTTGCCGTATTAATTATTGCCTGTCCATGTGCAATGGGATTAGCAACGCCAACATCCATTATGGTAGGCACAGGTCGTGCCGCAGAATTGGGTATTCTTTTCCGTAAAGGTGAAGCCTTACAAGCCTTACGTGATGTCAATGTTGTTGCTCTTGATAAAACAGGCACATTAACAAAAGGTCGTCCTGAATTAACGGATTTAATTCCAGCAGAAGGTTTTGAATATAACGAAGTCTTACGCCTTGTTGCAGCAATTGAAACTTATTCGGAACACCCTATCGCAGAAGCTATTGTCAATGCAGCTAAAGAGGCTAAATTAACGCTTGCAATGGTTGAAAATTTTGAAGCGGTTCCGGGTTTTGGCGTAAGTGCAACAGTGGGAGGAAGAGCCGTATCTGTTGGTGCTGATCGTTTTATGAAACGACTTGGATTAGATGTCAGTCACTTTATCTCTTCAGCACAGAAACTCGGTGAGCAAGGCAAAAGCCCTCTTTATGCCACTATTGATGGGCGTCTCGCTGCCATTATTGCAGTTGCAGATCCGATTAAAGAAACAACCCCTGAAGCAATCAAAGCTTTACATGATTTAGGTTTGAGAGTTGCCATGATCACCGGTGATAACGAAGCCACAGCAAAAGCGATTGCTAAACAGTTAGGTATTGATGAAATTGCGGCTGAAGTACTTCCTGATGGAAAAATCGAAGCCTTAAAACAATTTAGCCATAAAGGCGCCAAAGTCGCTTTTGTTGGTGATGGTATCAATGATGCTCCGGCACTTGCACAAGCTGATGTTGGGTTAGCGATTGGTACAGGAACCGATGTCGCTATTGAAGCTGCTGATGTGGTGTTAATGTCAGGTGATCTGCGCGGTGTCGTTGATGCAATAGCTTTAAGCCAAGCCACTATTCGCAATATCAAACAAAACTTATTTTGGGCTTTTGCCTATAACGCTTTATTAATTCCTGTCGCGGCTGGCATGCTTTATCCAATTAATGGCATGTTACTTTCACCCATTATTGCCGCCGCCGCAATGGCACTTTCAAGTGTATTTGTATTGGGTAATGCCTTACGACTAAAACGTTTTCAAGCACCAATGAAAACACATTAATAGATTGATTTTCTTTATAGCCAGACTCCAAAGGATCTGGCTCAATATTATAAAGCGACTACTTTATACTTATAGAGAGTGCTTTATTATCCTATAAGGAGGACATAATGAATATTGGTCAAGCAGCAAAAAAGTCCGGTATTTCAAGCAAAATGATCCGTTATTATGAGCAGATTGGTTTAATTCCCAAGGCTATTCGTACTGATTCAGGTTATCGCGATTACACGGATGCAGACGTAGCTTGCTTTCGTTTTATTCGCCATTCTCGAGCGCTTGGTTTTTCGACAGAACAGATATCAACATTGTTGGTTTTATGGAATAACAGAGAACGCGCCAGTGCTGATGTGAAATCTATTGCACTCTCCCACATTGAAGAGCTCAATCATAAAATTGCTGAACTACAACGAATGACAAAAACGCTAGAATATTTAGCGAAAGATTGCCAAGGTGACAACAATCCTGATTGCCCGATTATTGCTGGATTAGTTGAACCCAAGTCAGGCTCTCAAAGTAAAACAACCAAAAGTCACCTTTCCCACCTTCGCTCTTCAATTTAGTTTTTCTATCAACCATAAAAAAATCCCGCTTATTACTAAGCGGGATTTTCTTGTTCAACGAAAGGTTAAATAACCATTGTCATCAATGGATAAATTAACCTAACTGACCATGACAATGCTTAAATTTCTTACCCGATCCACAAGGGCATGGTTCGTTACGACCCACTTTTTTACCTGCGGCGACTTGACCATCTACGGCTGACATTTGAGACTCTTTTGTCACTTCATGACTTAATTGCTGTTGTTTAGCTAAACGTTCTGCTTCTTCACGACGGCGACGTTCTAACTCTTCAACTTCTTCTGGTAAACGAACTTGTACTTTGCTTAGCGTGCTAATCACTTCATATTTCAGTGATTCCAACATATTAGCAAACATAGCGAACGACTCACGTTTGTACTCTTGTTTTGGATCTTTTTGTGCATAACCACGTAAGTGGATACCTTGACGTAAATAATCCATTGCAGCCAAGTGCTCTTTCCACAATGAATCCAGCGTTTGTAACATCACGCCTTTTTCAAAGTTACGCATCATTTCAGCGCTAACGATCTCTTCTTTCGCTTTATAAACTTCGATAGATTTTTCTAAAATACGCTCACGTAACGTTTCTTCGTGTAATTCAGGCTCTTTATCTAACCACTCTTTGATTGGTAAATTTAAATCAAAGTCTTTTTGTAGACATGCCGTTAAGCCTTCGATATCCCACATTTCTTCCAATGATTGAGGTGGAATATAGTTATCAATCATTGAAGTGAATACGTCTTGACGAATGCTATCAATAGTTTCGCTTACGTCTGCCACATCCAGTAATTCGTTACGCTGAGTATAGATTGCACGACGTTGGTCATTTGCTACGTCATCATATTCAAGCAGTTGCTTACGAATATCAAAGTTGCGGTTTTCTACTTTACGCTGTGCGTTTGCAATCGCTTTGGTTACCCAAGGGTGCTCAATCGCTTCGGTTTCATTCATACCTAATTTACGCATCATGCCAGACACTTTGTCTGAAGCAAAAATACGCATTAAGGAGTCTTCCATAGATAAATAGAAACGAGAAGAACCTTCATCACCTTGACGACCCGCACGACCACGTAACTGGTTATCAATACGACGAGATTCGTGACGTTCAGTACCAATGATATGTAAACCACCTGATGCTAATACTGCATCATGGCGCTCTTTCCATTTAGCTTTGATTTCTTCGATTTGCTCTTCTGTTGGCTCTTCAAGTTTAGCCACTTCAGTTTGCCAGCTACCCCCTAACACGATATCAGTACCACGACCTGCCATGTTAGTTGCAATAGTTACCGCTGAAGGTAAACCTGCGTTAGCAATGATGTCCGCTTCCATTGCGTGGAATTTCGCATTCAGCACGTTATGGTGAACATTCGCTTTAGTCAGCGCTTTAGAAATTTCTTCTGATTTTTCAATTGAAATGGTACCCACAAGAACAGGCTGACCATTTTGAGTACGCTCGCGAATATCTTCAATAATGGCGGCAAATTTACCTTGCTCATTCATATAGACTAAGTCAGGTAGATCTTTACGTACCATTGGGCGGTTAGTTGGGATAACAATGGTTTCTAAGCGATAGATAGAGTTAAATTCAAACGCTTCAGTATCCGCAGTACCGGTCATCCCTGCTAATTTTTCGTATAAACGGAAATAGTTTTGGAATGTGATTGACGCTAATGTTTGGTTCTCATTTTGGATCTTCACACCTTCTTTTGCTTCAACCGCTTGGTGTAAACCATCAGACCAACGACGACCTTGCATTGTACGACCCGTGTGTTCGTCAACAATGATAACTTCGCCATCTTTGACAATGTAATCAACGTCTTTGGTAAATAGCGCATGAGCACGTAATGCTGCTGTCACATGGTGCATTAACATAATGTTAGCCGGTGAGTATAAAGACTCTCCTTCTTTCATCATGCCAGCATCTGCTAATAATCCTTCAATTTTAACCAAACCGCGTTCTGTGATATTCACTTGACGTGTTTTTTCATCAACAGAGTAATCGCCTTCACCTTGGAAAGTATCTGAGTCTTCTTTTTCTTGAGAAATCAAGTGAGGGATCACTTTATTCATTTGAATATAAAGCTCAGAACTATCTTCTGCTGGACCTGAAATGATCAGCGGAGTACGCGCTTCATCGATTAAGATTGAGTCGACCTCATCCACTAAAGCATAGTGTAATTTACGTTGAACACGTTCTTGTGGGCTAAATGCCATGTTGTCACGCAGGTAGTCGAAACCAAATTCGTTGTTCGTACCATAAGTGATATCAGCATTATAGGCTTCGCGTTTTACTGGTGGCGCCATATTTGGCAAGTTGATACCAACGCTTAAACCCAAGAATTCAAACAGAGGACGGTTATTTTCGGCATCACGTTGTGCTAGATAGTCATTGACGGTAACAACGTGAACCCCTTTACCTGATAACGCATTTAAATATGCTGGTAATGTTGCAGTTAATGTTTTACCTTCACCTGTACGCATCTCAGCAATACAACGTTCATTTAGCACCATACCACCGATTAACTGCACATCGAAGTGGCGCATACCAAAGACACGCTTACTTGCTTCACGTACGGTTGCAAATGCTTCAGGTAAAATATCTTCTTCTTTTTCACCGTTCTTTAAACGCTCACGAAATTCATTTGTTTTCGCTTTTAGCTCATCATCAGTCAGCTTTTCAAATTCTGGTTCTAATTTATTAATTTCACCAACAACTTTACGCATACGACGGATTGTACGATCATTACGACTACCAAAAATTTTGGTTACAATTTTACCTAACATAAATCTTTATTCTCATTTATGGCGTGAAACGCCGAAAAAAGCCTCTGTATCTATCAATAAACAGAGATAATCATAATCTTATTAGATTAAGTGACTCATTAAGCTGTTAGGTAAGGCCCTGCGCGAATGCCACGGATTTGTGCAAGCCATAATCCGGTATGATAGGAATTTGTATTCTGTACTAAAACATAGCCAGAAAGAGGAAGGTTGCTTAGTGCTGATGATGGAGTTTCTGTTAATAAGGCATACAGAGTATCAAGCATAACCTCTGCAACATTAGAAACAGGTAACGGTTCATCTTTGGCTTTAACCATCAATTCAGGCGAATTAATGGTGAATGCAAAAGAGAGCTGTTTAATCACATTTTTTACTGCGTGTTGCTGCCAGTAATTAAAGGTGAAGGATGAAGCAGGATTCTGTACACTTTGACGTAAGAATAAGTTATCAAACGCAATAAGTGCCTGACTTTGACGGTTTTGAGATAAAGGGGTATCAGTTTGCTGTGGATTTTCGGCATGAGCAGACAACAGCGAAGGTATTCCAATACCTGCTGCTACCATCCCTAAAAGCAGATGCGACCAAAAATATCGCCTGCCAAACTGTCGCCAAAAACTTATAATGCTCATTAACCTTCGTTGCTCATTAATCTTTATTTTGTGGAGTCAAAATCTATGCGGGATAGTTACCCACAATCATTGGAAAAAATCTTCATTGAACTTGAAGGTTCCAATAAAAGTACATTACAACTTATACAACAGCGTGCAACGATTTTACTAAAATTAAATCGCGCCGTCATGGCTCTTTTACCCGTTCCTTTACGAGATAAGTGCCGTGTCGCAAATTATCGCAGTGCTATTTTAATTATTGAAGTTGCAAACGCAAGTTGGTTAACGCGTTTACGTTATGAAACCCCATCATTACTTTCTGCATTGAGACAAGAAATTTTACCATCCTTATCCTCAATAGACATCAAAATAAATCCGTCTTTGGGAATAAAACAGGAAAAAAGATCTTTAATATCATCATTAAAAGAGCAAGAGCCTATAAAGAGACGCCACTTAAGTTTAGAAAGCGCACAATCATTGAAGTATTTGGCAGAGAAAAGCCCGAAGAAATTAAGAGAGAGATTAGAGCGGTTGGCTGCACTTGCCGGAGAGAGTACAAATGCAACCAAAGATGAACGCTAATTAGAGATAATTAACGCGCTTTCCTTCGCAGGAATTAAGCAAAGACCATTGAGGGAGCTTTGAATGCCACAGGCATTTGCGCTTCGTCTTCAAATGTGACGAATTCCCACGCAGATTCTTTTGCTAATACAGCTTGGAGCAATTTATTGTTCAGTGCGTGACCTGATTTAAACGCGGTGAATTCACCAATAATGTTATAGCCACACATAAATAAATCACCGATTGCATCCAACATTTTGTGACGAACGAATTCATCTTCAAAACGCAGGCCATCGTCGTTGAGAACACGATAGTCATCAACTACGATTGCGCAATCGAAGCTTCCGCCTAAACACAATCCTTTAGATTGCAGGTATTCGATATCACGCATAAATCCAAAAGTACGAGCACGACTGATTTGGCTCATAAAAGACTCAGCGGAGAAATCTAATTTATAACGTTGTGTACTTGCATCAATGGCAGGGTGATTAAAATCGATAGTAAAATCTAATTTAAACCCGTTGTATGGACGCATTTCTGCCCATTTGTCGCCATCTTCTACACGTACTGTTTCTTTGATGCGAATGAATTTCTTCGCAGTACGAAGTTCTTCGATGCCTGCATCAAGTAACAAGAAAACAAAAGGTGCTGCACTTCCATCCATAATTGGAATTTCAGGTGCATTCACTTCAATTACGATATTATCAATGCCTAAACCAGCCAGTGCTGCGTTTAAATGCTCAACGGTTGATATACGCACATCGTCTTCGTTAACTAAGCAAGTACATAACATAGTATCACGAACTGATTTTGCGTCTGCTGGAAAATCCACCGGTGGATTTAAGTCAGTACGACGGTAGATGACCCCAGTGTTTGCTGGCGCCGGACGCATTGTAAGCGTAACTTTTTTACCCGTGTGAAGGCCCACACCAGTTGCTTGTACAATTCGTTTTAATGTCCGTTGTTTGATCATCATTTTATCTCGCAATGTTATCCGTCCTACCAATCATTATACTTATAATTGGCAGGACAGTTTAGCACAAAAAGCGGAGATGCCAATCTTTTTGGCGATTAATCAGCCTGTTTTCTCAGGAATGCAGGGATATCTAAATAATCCGGTTCTTTGTTTGCCTGAGTAGATTGTTCGTTAACGGCTTTTGCAGCTGGCTTACTTTCTTCTACGGCAGAGAAAGAAGACATGCTATTTTGCATTTGCTGGTAACGATTCTCCATTGCGCTTTGCTGATTCTGTTTATTAGTTACCAGCGTAATCTCTGGACGTTTGTCCATACCAATACCTGTTGCAACCACAGTCACACGCAATTCATCATTCATTTCTGGGTCAAGGGATGTACCGATAACCACTGTCGCATTATCTGATGCAAATGCACGAATGGTATTACCCACTGTTTCAAATTCATCAAGACGTAAGTCAAAGCCTGCTGTAATGTTGACTAACACACCACGAGCGCCAGATAAGTCGATGTCTTCCAATAATGGACTTGAAATCGCCATCTCTGCTGCTTCTTCAGCACGATCTTCGCCTTTCGCAGCACCAGAGCCCATCATGGCATAACCCATTTCAGACATCACAGTTCTTACGTCAGCAAAGTCAACGTTCATTAAACCTGGGCGAGTAATTAGTTCAGCGATACCTTGAACTGCACCTTTTAATACATCATTAGCTGCACCAAATGCATCTAATAATGAAATGCCACGACCAAGTACTTTTAATAATTTGTCATTTGGAATAGTGATTAATGAGTCAACATGTTTTGATAACTCAGTAATACCTTGTTCCGCAAATGCCATACGTTTTTTGCCTTCAAAATTAAAAGGCTTAGTTACTACAGCAACGGTCAAAATGCCTAATTCTTTAGCCACTTCTGCAACAACAGGCGCAGCACCAGTACCAGTACCACCGCCCATACCTGCTGCGATAAAGACCATATCGGCACCTTCAAGTGCTGCACGTAACCCTTCGCGGTCTTCCTCAGCAGCATTACGGCCCACTTCAGGATTTGCACCTGCACCTAAGCCTTTCGTAATGGCATTACCAATTTGAATAGTCTGTCCGACCGCTGTTTTACGTAGCGCTTGAGCATCCGTATTGACTGCAAAGAAATCTACACCTTCAATACGTTCACGAACCATGTGCTCAACCGCATTACCGCCGCCGCCACCAACGCCGATGACTTTGATCACCGCATCGTTGGTTAATTCCATAGGTTCAAACATAATTTCTCTCCGTTTTGTGCCTTCTCAGGGCCGCTTGCTCAAACGACCTCTTTTTAAATTTGTCTGATTATTAAAACTCTCTTTTTAGCCAACCAGTGAGTTTCTTAAATAAACCACCGACAGCAGAGCGTTTCTCGGTTTCAGTTTCCTCACCAAAGTGAGATTCTTTACCGTAATGCAAGAGCCCAACAGCTGTTGAGTAGTAGGGATCCTGCGCATAATCTGTTAGCCCGGTAATATTTAACGGTTTACCGATCCGTACTTGCGTGTGGAAAACACGTTGAGCACATTCAACAAGTCCATCAATCTGTGCAGCACCACCTGTTAGCACGATACCTGCGGCTAAATGATGCTTAATCCCTTGCTGACGTAACTGTTCTTGAACTTTTAAAATCTCTTCATTAACAAGATTGAGCAATTCGGTATAACGAGGCTCAATCACCTCAGCAAGAGTTTGTCGTTGCAGACTTCTTGGTGGCCTGCCTCCGACACTTGGAACCTCAACATTTTCATCTTTACCAACTAAAGAACCTAATGCACAACCATGGCGAACTTTGATAGCTTCTGCATCATTTGGCGGTGTGCCAAAAGCGTAAGCGATATCGCTGGTTACAACATTGCCTGCATAAGGAATAACGCGGGTATGTCTTAATGCTCCACCGGTATAAATAGCGATATCCATTGTACCGCCACCAATATCAACAACACACACACCTAATTCACGTTCATCTTCTGTTAATACAGCGAAACTTGAAGCGAGCCCCGCAAAAATCAGTTGATCCACTTTTAACCCACAGCGTTCAACTGCTTTTACAATATTCTTTGCCATATCGTTATGGCAGGTAATTAAATGAACTTTAGCCTGCATACGCACGCCCGATAATCCAACTGGGTTTTTGATCCCTTCTTGATAATCAATGGCATACTCTTGCGGTATAACGTGTAAAACACGGTGTTCATCTTTTACTTTGACGGATTTCGCGGTATGTACCACGCTATCAACATCATCTTGAGTTACTTCTTCTTCTGAAATTGGCACCATACCAATCTCATTTTGGCAACTGATATGCTTGCCTGATAACGCCAAATATACTGAAGATATTTGACAGTCAGCCATTAATTCAGCCTGATCTACCGCCCGTTGCACGCATTTTACGACGGATTCGAGATCGTTAACGCCACCTTTATCCATGCCCCGAGATGGACAACTTCCCACCCCGATAATATTCACTACACCATCAGGCAGGATCTCACCGACAAGGGTGGCTACTTTGGCCGTACCAATCTCAAGACCAACTACTAATTTTCTGTCCGTCGCTTTGATCATTATTGTTCTGCCTTCGCCTTCATCGTGTCATCTGCCACGTCTTGTTTATTCATTCTCAAGTAATAAAGGAGCCCATCCGACTGCACCACCACTGTCATAACGCAGATCCACGTAATCAACTCGTTTATCCGTTTGTTGTTGCAGTATCGGATACAACTCAATAAAGCGAGCGATCCGTTTTTCGTTATCCTTACGACCTAACTCCAATCGGACATCATTGTCTAAAACTAATTGCCATCCTTGACGGGCAGACATTGACGCTGCTTTTAAATTCAGGTTACTTGCAAGAAGCTGATCTCTCATTGTGATATAACCTGACAACACCATTTTTTCACTTCCTTGTGGGCCATATAACAAAGGATAACTTCCTTTGGTTTCCAACTGCGTTGGCAGACTGAAAACACGCCCTTCTTTATCAAGAAAGTAAGTATCATTCCAACGAGTAAAGGGAACATACTCTACCAGATGGATTTTAAGTTCATCAGGCCACTGTTTACGAACAGTGACTTGCCTAATCCATGGCATGCGTTCAATTTGTTGCTGAATAATATTCACATCCTGTGTCATAAATGTGCCCGGCTGTCCTAAAGACAAAATGGCCTGACGCACATCATCATTCGTTGTGTAATGGCGCTCGCCTGTTAATACAAGTTTTGATATTGGCAGACGATTTGCGTCTTTCATCCAATTAACCACTTGTATTCCACCCCAAACGATGGTGGCAATCACACATAAGAAAAAGATTAATCCTGATAAATAAGTACCATTACTTGGTCTGTCAGAATGTTGCTTCTCTTTATGTTCTTTTATATTTAGCGCTGCTTGTGACATATTAACCCACTAACTCCTGAGCAACGTTTAAACAAGAGAATCGCCCATCCTTTTGTCCGATATTCCAGCGATTAATACTTTTCCTACATATATATACTTTATGAACACTTTTAGATTTGATAATTAAATCACTAAATTGTTCAATCTGTTGAGAATTATTTACTTTAAAAGAAGAAATAGCGAATTTTTCTGCATTTTTCTTACTTTTTAACTGAAATTTTTTCTCAACACAGATTTGAGCAAGCGAATTCCCGATCATTTTTTTCGCCAATACAGTGTTACTTTCTTCATAACACCCCATCATTACAGTTAGTTTATTGACTATTTCACCATAAATGATGTTCACTTGCTCAAACATCCGTCTTAATCCTCGCTGAAAGATGGCTGTAATTTCGTATCTGCTAAGCGACGCGCTATTTTACCAATATTTCCAGCACCTTGAACTAAAACAAGATCATTATCTGTTAATACACCCGCTAATATTGATGAAATATTATCCACATCAGAAACCCAGATAGGATCTAGCTTCCCACGTTGGCGAATTGTTCGACAAAGTGAGCGACTGTCAGCACCAGCAATAGGCGCTTCCCCAGCAGAATAAACTTCTGTTAATAATAAAATATCAACTTGATTGAGAACAGTGGCAAAATCTTCATATAAATCACGAGTACGTGTATAGCGATGAGGTTGGAAAATCATCACTAGACGTTTGTCTGGCCATCCTGCTCTCGCTGCTTTAATCGTTGCATCAACTTCTGTTGGATGATGACCATAATCATCCACTAGCATGACTTCACCTTCTTGGCCATTAACATGCTCAAGACCATAGTTACCTAAGAAGTCGAAACGACGTCCAGTACCTTGGAAGTTAAGTAATGCGGCTAAAATATGTTCGTCAGCAATGCCTTCTTCTGTGGCTACAGCAACCGCGGCCGTCGCATTCAATGCGTTATGGCGACCAGGTGCGTTTAAGACAACTTGTAAATCTGGCATACCTTCACGAGAAATAGTGAAAAAGCCCTGAGCACCTTTTTGTTCATAATGTGTAATACGAACATCCGCATCTTCACTAAAGCCATAAGTTGTAATGTAACGACCCACTTTAGGAATAATCGAACGGATCACATCATCATCCAGACACATCACAGCACGACCATAGAATGGTAAATTGTGCAAAAAGGTAATAAACGTCTCTTTTAGATTGTCAAAATTACCGTGATATGTGTCCATATGGTCTGCTTCGATATTCGTAACAACAGCAACCATTGGTTGTAAATGTAAAAACGATGCATCGCTTTCATCTGCTTCAGCAATTAAATAACGACTGCAACCTAAACGAGCATGCGTACCAGCCGATTTAACAAGCCCACCATTAACAAAAGTAGGATCCAAACCCGCTTGCGCATAAATGTTTGAAATCATCGCTGTTGTCGTGGTTTTACCATGAGTTCCAGCAATCGCAACGCCATGACGATAACGCATCAATTCAGCCAGCATTTCAGCACGACGGATAACGGGAATACGCGCTTCTCTTGCTGCAATAATCTCAGGGTTTTCAGCACTGATTGCTGTCGAAACCACAACAACACTTGCGCCACGAATATTTTCAGGGCGATGATTAAAATAGATTGTTGCGCCTAAGGCAACGAGCTGTTGTGTGACTACATTTGGTGCTAAATCAGAACCGCTGATTTTATAACCTTCGTTAGCCAGCACTTCAGCAATTCCCCCCATACCCGCACCACCGATGCCGATAAAGTGAATATGCTTAACTTTTCTCATTTCAGGCACAAACGATCTTAATTTTGCCAGTTGTTGTGTATTCACTATTTACTTCTTCACTCTAAGTTAATGGTTACAAGTTACGTTTATTTTTTTGCCACTTCGATTATCACATTTGCTACGCGCTCTGTGGCATCCGTAATCGCAACACTTTTTGCTTTCTCTGCCATTGCTAACAAAGTTTCTCTATCCCAATTTTTCAGGGTTTGTGCAATGACTTCTGGAGTTAAATCATTTTGCTCGATAATTCGTGCGGCACCCGCTTTTTCTAGCGGTAGTGCATTCCAATATTGCTGTCTATCTTTGTGCTGGAAAGGAACAAAAATAGCGGGTAATCCCGCTGCGGCAATTTCACTGACGGTTAATGCACCTGAACGACACACCACAACATCAGCCCATTGGTAAGCTTGCGCTATATCATCAATAAATTCAGTAACTTTATATTCAGATTTAACTGAATTTTTTGCTAATTCGTTCTGATAGCGTGTTTTTGTATCACTTTCGCCACCTTTTCCTGCTTGATGCCAGATTGTAACATGTTCACCTAACAAACCTGCAACTACAGGTAAGGTGTGATTTAAAATTCTAGCGCCTTGGCTACCACCAATAATCAGTACACGGATAGACCCTGTTCTCTCTTTTAATCGTACTGAAGGTGCTTCAAGTGCCAATACATCTTCACGAACAGGATTTCCAACAACAGGTGCTTTAGGAAATGCCCCCGGAAAAGCCTGTAACACACGTTTCGCAATTTTAGATAACCAACGATTGGTTAATCCAGCGATACCATTTTGCTCATGCAAAATAACAGGGATCCCACACATCCAAGCAGCAACACCGCCCGGACCTGAAACATAGCCACCCATACCAAGTACAGCATCTGGCTGATAGCGCTTCATAATGGCACGAGCTTGGAAAATCGCTTTAATAATACGAATAGGTGCTGCGATTAACGCTTTAATCCCTTTACCACGTAAGCCTGAGATACGAATAAATTCAATTTCGATACCATGTTTAGGTACTAAATCGGCTTCCATTCTATCCGCCGTTCCTAACCATCGAATTTCCCAACCTTGGGATTGTAGATAATGAGCAACAGCCAGTCCTGGGAATACATGCCCCCCAGTACCACCAGCCATAACCATTAAACGGCGTCTACGCTCGCTCATTTCGGGCTCCTTACAAACGCCTGAGCTTGTGCTAGACGTGTTTCATAATCAATTCGTAATAACATCACGATGGCGGTTGACATAATAATCAAGCTCGAACCACCGTAACTAATAAGAGGAAGGGTTAATCCCTTTGTTGGCAACATGCCTGCCGCTGCGCCTACATTGACCAATGATTGGAATGTAAACCATATCCCGATAGAGCAAGCTAAAAAGCCTGAAAAACGTTGATCTAGGATCAGCGCACGTCGCCCAATTTGCATCGCACGAAAAGCGATGAAGAATACCATTAAAAGCACTAAAACCACACCGATATAACCAAGTTCTTCAGCAAGAATAGAGAAAATAAAGTCGGTATGCGCTTCAGGTAAATATTCTAATTTTTGTACTGAGTTTCCTAAACCTTGTCCCAGTAAATCCCCACGGCCAAAAGCCATTAGAGATTGTGTAAGCTGATAACCGCTACCAAAGGGATCTTCCCAAGGCTCTAAGAAAGAAGTAATGCGTCGAACACGGTAAGGTTCAACGATAATCAACATAACAACAGCTGCAATTCCTGAGCCGATGATAGCTAAGAATTGCCAAATTTTAGCGCCCGCTAAAAATAACAACGCTAATGTTGTGACGAATAAAACCACAACCGTTCCTAAGTCTGGCTGTAATAACAATAAAACAGCCAGTATTAACATCACCCCCATCGGCTTACAGAAACCCCAAAAGTTGTTTCTAACTTCTTCAACTTTTCGAACTAAATAACTCGATAGATAGCAAAACAGTGCGAGTTTTGATAATTCAGCAGGCTGGAAATTAAATGGCCCCACTGCAATCCAGCGTGAAGCACCATTAACCGAACTTCCGACACCTAATACCACCAATAAAAGGAGTATCGAGCCAAACAGCATTAAGCTGCTATAACGTTGCCAAATTGCCATAGGGATGCGCATGGTGATTAACGCAATACAAAATGCGACAACGATATAGATACCATCACGTTTCGCAAATAAGAAAGGATCTTCTGCAAGACGTTGACCTACTGGCATTGAAGCCGATGTCACCATAACAAAGCCGACAACCGCTAATCCGAAAGTAAACCAGAGCAAAGTGCGATCATACGGCACAAATGCCGTATTCTCAGTTTGATAACTGCCCACTAGCCACTGTTTTAATCTTCGCATTGCGAATATGCTCATCAGCCAAGCTCCCTTGCTAAACGTGCAAATTCATCACCACGCTGCTCAAAACATTTAAACTGATCTAAGCTTGCACATGCAGGAGAGAGCAACACCATATCTCCTGATTTTACAGTCGGTGCCAAGGCTCGCATGGCTTCTTCCATTGTCACTGTTAATAAAGAGACATCTGGTCGTAGATTTGCCAATGCTTGTCCATCTTGTCCAAAACAGTACAGACGAATATTGTCACCGCTGATATAAGGCAATAAAGAAGAGAAGTCAGCCGATTTCCCGTCACCACCTAATAAAAGGTGTAATGTACCTTCAACTTCAAGCCCTCGTAATGCTGCTTCTGTGCTTCCCACATTGGTCGCTTTCGAGTCATTTATCCAACGTACATTTTGATGTGAATAAACTAATTGAAAACGATGAGCAAGACCGTGATACGTTTTCAGTACCTCAGTTGCTGCTTTACGAGAAATACCCACTGCGTCAGTAAGTGCTAATGCCGCTAATGTATTCGTATAGTTATGCTGTCCTGACAGATACATTTCAGCCATTGAAAGGACTTTCTCACCTTTCACTTTTAAAATGCGATTTGTGTTATCAAGCTGATAATCACCTTGTCCAACACCAAAACTAACACAGCGATTATCTTTACCTGCTAAAGGTAGCGTTAATACATCATCTTCGTTATAAACGCAGGTTTTAGCGTTATCGTAGATACGCAGTTTTGCTTCACGATATTGCTCTAATCCCAACGGATAGCGATTCATATGATCTTCGCTAATATTTAATACCGTTGCAGCCGCGGCTTGTAAGCTATAAGTCGTTTCCAACTGAAAGCTTGATAGCTCTAATACATATAAATCATAAGGCTCGGTTAATAAGGTCAGCGCTGGAACACCAATATTGCCACCGACTCCAACGCGAATACCATCCGCACTTGCCATTTCACCCACTAGCGTTGTCACAGTGCTTTTACCGTTAGATCCAGTAATCGCAACAATAGGTGCTTTGGCTTCACGGCAAAACAGTTCGATATCACCGACAATTTCAACACCATGATTTGCCGCTTCAACAAGCGCGGGTGTTGAAAGTGCGATGCCAGGGCTTGAGATAATTAAATCTGCATCATTAAGCCATGCTTGATGAAAACTGCCTGTATGATATTCGACGTCAGCAGGAAGCTTATCTAAGCCTCCTGGTTTTTGGCGTGTATCAATAACCTTAGGTGTAACACCTTGGCGGATAAAAAAGTCAACGCAGGAAAGGCCTGTTATTCCAAGCCCAACAACAACCACTTTTTTTCCCTGATAATTTGCCATCTTAACGTACCTTTAATGTCGCCAGACCAATAAGCACTAACATCAGTGAGATGATCCAGAAACGGACAATAACACGAGGTTCAGGCCAGCCTTTTAATTCATAATGGTGATGAATTGGAGCCATACGGAAAATACGCTGACCACGCAACTTAAATGAGCCGACTTGTAAAATAACGGAGAGTGTTTCAACTACGAACACACCGCCCATAATGACTAATAAGAATTCTTGGCGTAATAACACCGCAATCGTTCCTAATGCACCACCTAAGGCAAGAGAGCCTACATCACCCATAAATACTTGAGCTGGGTAAGTATTAAACCAAAGGAAGCCTAAGCCCGCACCAACGATAGCGGTACAGACAATCACTAATTCACCCGCATGCATCAAGTAAGGAATTTTTAAGTAGCTTGCAAAATTAACGTTACCTGTCGCCCATGCGACTAATGCAAAACCAGCGGCAACAAAAACAGTTGGCATAATGGCTAAACCATCTAAACCATCCGTTAAGTTAACGGCGTTACTTGTTCCCACAATGACGAAATAAGCCAGTAAAATATAAAGCATGCCTAATTGAGGCATGACATCTTTAAAGAATGGAACGACTAACTGTGTTGCTGGTGTATCTTTGCCAATGGCATACATACTAAATGCCACAACAAGTGCTAATACGGATTGCCAGAAATATTTCCAACGTGCGATTAAGCCTTTGGTATCTTTACGAACAACTTTGCGATAATCATCAACAAACCCAATTACGCCGTAGCCAATTAAAACCAGCAATACACACCAAACGTAAGGGTTATCTAATCTTGCCCATAATAGTGTAGAGATGGAGATAGAGAACAGGATCATAATCCCGCCCATTGTTGGTGTACCACGTTTACTAAAGTGCGACTCAGGTCCTTCACTACGAACCACTTGTCCAATCTGCATTTTTTGTAACCATGCGATGAGATGAGGCCCCATCCACAAAGCAATAATTAATGCCGTCAATAAACCAACAATCGCCCTGAATGTCAGATAAGAAAACACATTAAAAAATGTATGATATTTAACCAAATATTCGGCTAGCCAAACTAACATTCAAAGCACTCCTTTAATGCGTTCACGATATCTTCCATCGCGGAGCTTCGTGAACCTTTTACTAAAACTGAAACAACATCATGCTGCTGTAATAATGGAATTAATTGAGCAAGTAAGTCGGCTTTAAATGCAAAATGCTGACCACCTTGATTTTCATCACTAATAAAATGACTGTGATGCCCAACAGTAAAGACACTATCAATACCAACACTGTGAGCAAAACGACCAACATCGCGATGGCATTTTTCTGAATCTTTACCTAATTCAGCCATATCCCCAGCGACAAAAATTTTATATCCCGGTAATTGAGAGAGCACTTGTAAGCCCGCAATCATCGAACCATCGTTCGCATTGTAAGTGTCATCTAACACCATCTTTCCTGAAGTTAACTCAACAGGATACAATCTTCCTGGTACCGCTTTTAATGTCGATAAGCCAAGGCGAATATCTTCAAGCGTTGCCCCAGCAGATAACGCAAGTGCACTTGCAGCTAACGCATTCGCAATATTATGGCGCCCCGGCAATGGAAGAGTGACATCAACACAACCTTCTGGTGTGTGTAAGGTGAAATTTGTAATGAATTGCTTAACAACGATATCTGTAGGATAAAAATCTGCGTTGCTTTGTGCGGATAAAGAGAACGACCATTGTGTTTGGCGCGCATTTAAATGATGTTGCCACAGAGGTAAGTCATTACTATCAAGATTAATAATGGCTGTACCTTGCTCTTTTAAGTGCGAAAAGATTTCGCCTTTAGCTTGAGCAATACCTTCCAGTGAGCCGAAACCTTCAATATGTGCAGAAAAGAGGTTGTTTACCAATGCTGCATCTGGTTTTACCATATTTACGGTATAGGCGATTTCACCGATATGGTTTGCACCCAATTCGATAACTGCAAAACGGTGTTCAGGTGTTAAACGAAAAAGCGTTAAAGGTACGCCAATATCGTTATTTAAATTGCCATGCGTATATAAGGTTTCACCGCAGTGACGCAAAATAGAAGCGGTCATCTCTTTAACGGAAGTTTTTCCAGAAGAGCCTGTCAGCGCAACAATCTTAGCATGACTTAGCGAGCGAATATGTGTTGCTATTTCCCCCATTGCGAGATGGGTATCTTTCACAATGATTTGCGGGCAATCAACATCAATCTCACGATTAACTAAAACTGCGACAGCGCCCTTTTCTTTTACATCAGCAATAAAATCATGAGCATCAAAACGCTCACCCGCTAATGCAATAAACAGGCAATCTCCATCAATTTTACGGCTATCCGTTGAAATCGATTTGATGATAAGTTGATCCACTTGGCTTTGAGCGATATGGCTCAATGTGCCTTTGGTAACTTGTGCAATATTTTCTAAAGATAGAGGGATCATGCCATCACCCCCAATAACCGAGCAACGGTTAATCTATCTGAATAATCAAGACGACGAGAGCCAACCAACTGATAATCTTCATGCCCTTTACCTGCGACTAAAATCATATCATTGGCATCTGCTTGCATAATCACGTTAGTGACTGCTTCAGCACGGCCTTCAATAGCAATCGCACGCCCCGGATCCATTAAGCCTGAAAGAATATCTTGGATAATCTCTTGAGGCTCTTCGCTACGCGGGTTGTCATCAGTGATGATAACTTTATCAGCCAGCTCTTCTGCGACCGCACCCATTAGTGGGCGCTTACCTTTATCTCTATCTCCGCCACAACCAAATACACACCAAAGCTTACCTGTGCAGTGTAAACGAGCAGCTTGAAGAGCCTTCTCTAAAGCATCTGGAGTATGAGCATAATCGACAATAACTGTAGGACGATTATCCGCGCTAAACACTTCCATGCGACCACAAACAGGTGTGAGTGCAGATGAAGCATTAATCACAGCACTTAATGGGTATCCTAATGCCAATAATGTTGCTAAAGCACACAAGAGGTTACTGACATTAAAAGCCCCCATTAGTGGGCTTTCAATTTCACCATCACCCCAGCTAGAACTAAAGTGAATGGTTGCGCCTGCGTCGTGATAATTAATATGGGTTGTTTTAACAAAACGGCCTTGCCAATTTTGTGGCAATTTATTTTCCATTGTTACTGCAACAGCATCAGGTAAACGAGACAGCCATTTTAGACCAACAGCATCATCTGCATTGATGATTTTCTCACCACTTTGATGCGTGGAAAACAGTAACCATTTTGCTTCTTCGTAATTTGCCATATCACCATGATAATCAAGATGATCTCGGCTTAAATTCGTAAATACACTCGCCACAAAAGGCAACGCACTGACACGACCTTGAACTAAACCATGAGAAGAAACTTCCATAGCCGTCAATGTCGCACCTTGATTTAATAATTGTTGTAACTCTAATTGAATATCAACCGCTGATCCGGTGGTGTTCATCGCAGGAACAACATGGCCTAAAAGTCCGTTACCTACTGTTCCCATCACAGCACTGGTTTCACCCAAACCTTGTGCCCACTGTGCTAACAATTGTGTTGTTGTCGTTTTTCCGTTAGTCCCAGTAACACCAATCAGTTTCAGTTTTTCCGCAGGCTGATGATAGAAATGCCCAGCTAATTTTGATAGCTCTGCATTAAGATTATTAATATAAATAACTGGAATACCGTGACTTTCACGGATTTCACCATGCGTTGCAACATCTTGTGCTTCCGCTAATACCGCAGAAACACCCTGAGCAATTGCTTGAGGAATATAGCGTCTACCATCAGTTTCATGACCTTTAATGGCGATAAAAAGATCACCGCTCGCCGCTTTTCGGCTGTCGAGTGTCATGTCTTTGAGCATCAATGACGGTGCTTGTATCCCGAGTGCCCCTAATAGGTCACTTAAATTAGGATCGGCCACTTGTATCCTCTTCTTTTTTAATTACAAATTCATTTTTATCGTCTGGCGTCAATGCATCAGGTTCTACGTTCATTGTACGTAAAACTGCGCCCATGATTGTACCAAACACCGGTGCGGATACTGCGCCTCCATAGTACTTACCTGCTTTAGGTTCATTGATTATCACAACCAACGCAAAGCGAGGACTACTTGCAGGTGCGACACCCGCCGCATAAGAAATATATTGATTGATATATTTTCCGTCAGGCCCTACTTTTTTCGCTGTCCCTGTTTTAATCGCAACACGATAACCTTTAATTGCCGCACTCACACCACCACCACCGGGCAATGCAACGCTTTCCATCATATGCACGACAGTTTTCATCACAGGTTCTGGGAAGACACGTGTTCCTGGTACAGGAGGATCAACTTTTGTAATAGAGAGAGGACGATAAATGCCAAAACTACCAATCGTTGCATAGACACGCGCCAACTGTAACGGTGTTACCATTAGCCCATATCCGAATGAGAAGGTGGCCCTTTCAAGATCGGACCACCGTTGTTTTTTTATTGGAAATATGCCACTACTTTCGCCAACCAGCCCCAAGTTGGTTGGCTTCCCGAATCCAAATCGTGAATATACATCCACAAGTTCAGATGCAGGCATCGCTAACGCCAGTCGTGAAACACCAACGTTACTCGATTTCTGTAATATTCCTGTTATCGATAACTCACTATATCGCCCTACATCTTTGATTTGATGTCCATTAATACGATAAGGAACAGTATTCACAACACTATTTTCTTTAATAATATGATTGTGAAGAGCACTCATCACAACCATCGGTTTTACGGTAGAACCTGGTTCAAAAATATCGGTGATAGCACGATTGCGCATCGCGTCTTTAGGTGTACCTGTTAAATTATTTGGGTTATACGATGGGCTGTTTGCCATCGCCAGCACTTCACCGGTATTTACATCAACTAAAACAGCGGTTCCTGACTCTGCTTTATTCTTAATAACCGCATTAGTTAATTCACGATAAACCACAGATTGTAAACGTTCATCGATACTTAACATCAGGTTATGAGCAGCTTGGCTATCTGTTTGAGCGATGTTCTCGATAACTCGGTTAAAACCATCTTTGCGAACAACACGCTCACCGGGAGCACCTGTCAGCCACTGATTAAAGCTTTTTTCAACACCTTCAATGCCATCACCATCAATATTTGTTACGCCGATGATGTGAGCAGTGACTTCACCTGACGGATAATAGCGTTTTGATTCTTGACGCATATTAATCCCAGTGATTTTTAGTTTGCTAATGTAATCACTAATTTCAGGATTCACCTGGCGAGCCAAATAGATAAAGCGAGCAGAAGGCGTTGTGACAATTTTTTGCTCAATTTGATTCACTGGCATTTTCAGTGCATCAGCAAGTGCTAACCAACGAGAATCCGTCATATCAGGATTTGCATCTAATACAACTTTAGGATCAGCCCAAATAGCATAAACAGGCACACTGACAGCAAGAGGTCGCCCCATTCTATCGCTGATCATGCCTCTTGCCGTTGGTACTTTTTGCACCCGTAAAGAACGCATATCCCCTTCACGAATAAGGGGATCGGGATTAATAATCTGTAAATAGGCAACACGAATTAATAGCGAAGCTAAAGCGATACCAATGCCACCGCAAAGCAACGCAAAACGCCAACTCACAAATCCTGTTTTTTCTTCAGGTTTGCGTAGTTTGGCATTTGACTTTGTCTTTGCTTTCGCTTTTGCCGAACGTGAAAATTTCATACTTGCCTTAATTATTTAGTAACCACGATGTTCTCTTTTGTTGGGTCGACATGGATCATGCCCAAACTATCACTTGAAAAACGCTCTACTCGGCTATGGTCTGCCAGAGCGTTTTCTTCAAGAATGAGATTGCGCCATTCGATCTCCAATACGTTTTTTTCCAGCACTAAACGCTCTTTCTCTGCTGTCAATAAACGTGTCTTATGTGCTGTCGTCACGACATACACCGCAGAAATGATCACAGCAATCAGTAAACATACAGGTAATTTGCCATGACGCAGTAAATCCTGCCCTATAACTCCCGGTAGTGAGTGTCGTTCAGTAGACATTTATTCCTCAATACGTTGTGCTACACGCAATACAGAGCTTCGTGCCCGTGGATTCTCTTCAACTTCCACGCCAGTCGGTTTCATCTTGTGAATACTCGATAAGCGAGCACTTCCTAACTCTTTTATCTGCGCTTCTGTGAGAGGAATACCAGCTGGAACAACAGGTCCTTTGCTCTCATCTCGAATAAAGCGCTTCACTAATCGGTCTTCCAACGAATGGAAACTAATTACCGACAAACGCCCTTCTGGGGCTAAAACAGAAACGGCACCTTTTAGTGCTTTTTCAATTTCATCTAACTCGCTATTGATATAGATGCGAATTGCCTGAAAACTGCGTGTTGCTGGGTGCTTATGTCGCTCTTTTACTGGGCTTGCATCGCTAATTAAATCCGCCAATTGCTTGGTTCGAGTCAAGGGCTCTTCTGTTTTGTTACGAGCAACAATGGCGCGAGCAATACGTTTAGCAAAGCGTTCTTCACCAAATGTTTTCAATACCCATGTAATGTCGTCTTCTTCTGCTGTCATCAGCCATTGTGCAGCTGATTGCCCTGATGTTGGGTCCATACGCATATCAAGAGGCCCATCACGCATAAATGAGAAACCACGTTCAGGATCATCAAGTTGAGGAGAAGAAACTCCTAAATCCAGTAATACACCGTCAATTTTTCCAGCTAAATCGAGCTCATTAACATACTGTTCAATATTTGAAAAAGGCCCATGAACAATAGAAAATCGAGCATCATCAATTTCATTAGCAACTGCGATGGCTTGCGGATCTCTGTCTATCGCAATCAAGCGACCTTGTTCACCTAATTGAGATAAAATTAAACGGGAATGCCCCCCACGGCCAAATGTTCCGTCGATATAGATACCTGAAGGTTTGATATTCAGGCCATTCACAGCTTCATCCAGTAATACACTGGTATGACTAAAATTATTTGTTGTCATTATTTAAAGTGATAAATCCAATAGTCGTGTCGATAACGGTTCCTGTGAGGTTTGCTCGGCTACAATGTCTTTTTCGATCTGTTTGTACCAGACCTGTTCATCCCACAATTCAAATTTATTGAATTGACCGACTAACATGACCTCTTTTGTTAGCCCCGCATGCTGTCTTAGCGTGCTAGCTAACAAAAGACGTCCTGCGCTATCCATTTGGCATTCGCTGGCGTGACCTAATAACAAACGTTGAACTCGACGTTCCGCAGGGTTCATGGAGGACAAAGCCGCTAATTTTAACTCAATCTTTTCCCATTCAGGAAGGGTATAAAGCAATAAACACGGTTGATTGAGATCTATGGTACAAACCATTTGACCTTCAGAAATCTCACTCAGCGTTGTTCGATAACGGGAAGGAACTGTTATTCGCCCTTTGCTGTCAAGATTAACGAGTGTTGCTCCACGAAACATCCTCATTACCCCCAGCTTTGTAATTTACACCACATTATCCCACAAATCCCCACAAATAGAGTTTACGGATGGTATGAAAACGTTGTCAAGCCAGATATAGGAAGCTTTATTTATATTTACAGTAATTTGATAGGCACACCGAAATGTTTAAATTATCGACAAAAATAAAAAGAGAAATATTAACACTATGATTAATAGAGATTATTTTGCCAATTCTATTTTTAATCACGAAAAGTAATTATTTATAACGATTACAAGGAGGAAAAACAGATAAAGAAATCATAATCAGTAAATCATGATTTTTATTATAAAAAACTAATTTATTGCAGTTCATTTACCTTTAGCCAACATAATAATTTGGGGTTGCTTTTATATAAATAAAAATAGCAAGACGAAAAAAAATAATTCAATATCATGAAGATAGTTATTTATTTTTTTCTTAAGCTTCCCAAAATAAAATTAATTACTTATTAAACTTAAGCAATATCACTTATGGATATATCAAAATTTAATCTATTAACTTAGTAAAATGAGAGAAATAGTAAAAAAAGGCTTAAGATTAATCTCAAATTTAATATTCTCTAAGCTATTCGACATTCTTAAATCAAATAAAACATCCCCGTTTTAATTTAATAAAACAGGGATGAGTATAAATGCAGATAATTATCAACAGAGTGACATCAATTAACGTGCACGTCCCAAGCTGCCTCGACGGCATAAATCACGACGAATACGTGTAATACCCGCTTGTGGTTTTTGTTCTTCTTCAAGACTTGCAAGAACAAGTTCTAATACACGCTCTGCAATATCACGATGTCGTTGAGCGACAGATAAAACAGGACACTCAAGGAAATCCAATAACTCATGATCACCGAAAGTCGCAATAACCAATTGTGTTGGTAAACGACCACTACGTTGTAGTGTCACATCCATAACCCCTTGTAATAAAGCAAAAGAAGTCGTGAATAATGCATCAGGCATTGGATTATTATTTAACCATTCAGAAAAAGCAGCTGCAGCAGCTTCTCGTTCATAGCTATTTGCATATAGGTAGGTAACTTCTCTAGGATCATCTTTCCATACATTACGGAAACCTTGTTCACGTAAAAAACTCACAGAGAGTTCAGGAAGTGCGCCTAAATAGAGTACAGATTGCGAAGGGAATGCTTTTAGTTCTGTTGCCAACATTTTGGCGTCTTCTAAGTCATCACCAACAACACTGATAAAATGCTCACTTTCTAATGCTCGGTCTAATGCAATAATCGGTAATGAGCGATTAGCCCAACGCTGATAGAAAGGATGCTCTGGTGGCAAAGCTGTTGAAACAATAATGGCATCAACTTGACGTTGCAGTAAGTGCTCAACACAACGAATTTCGTTGTCTGGTTGGTCTTCTGAACAGGCAATCAATAATTGATAACCGCGTTGACGCGCTTGTCGTTCAAGGTAATTTGCGATCCTGGTATAACTGGTATTTTCCAAATCAGGAATAACCAAACCAATAGAACGCGTACGACCAGCACGTAATCCCGCGGCAACAGCGTTCGGGTGGTAATTATGCTCTCTGACCACCGCCATCACTTTTTCAACAGTCTTGTCACTTACACGGTACTGTTTCGCTTTACCATTAATGACATAACTTGCTGTTGTTCGTGAAACACCAGCCAAGCGGGCGATTTCATCCAGTTTCACATTAGCCTCTTTTAATTATTAAATGTGTTATTTATTACATATTGCTATGAATTTCAGTCATCATGCTGATCTGATTTTGCATTTTAACACAATTTACTGATAAAACCGTATGCGTCAACGTTTCCGTTTATGTCTTTTATCAATTATTTCAATCATCGTTATCTATCAATAAGTAATTTCAAAAGAAAAAAGCACCATTTAGATGCTTTTTCATCAATTAAAATTAATCTTGATACATTAATTCGATTTCGTTTCGATAGCGTTCAGAAATAATTTTACGGCGAAGTTTCAATGTTGGTGTTAACTCACCAGATTCCATTGAAAAGCCTTCAGCAAGAAGAGTAAAGCGCTTAACTTGATGAAAACCTGCAAAGTTTTTTTGCATTTCACGTAAACGCTCATCAAATAGCTCTTTAATTTTGGTATGGCGTAATAATTCCATACGATCTTGATATTTTAAATTTAATACACGCGCATGTTCTTCTAATGCATCAAAACAAGGCACGATAAGTGCAGAAACAAATTTACGCGTATCAGCAATCACCGCAATATGCTCGATAAAACGGTCTTGCCCTAATGTTCCTTCGATCATTTGTGGTGCAATATATTTACCATTTGACGTTTTCATTAAATCCTTCAAACGTTCCGTGATAAATAACATGCCATCACTATCAAGTGCGCCTGCGTCTCCAGTACGTAACCAACCATCTTCTGTAAAGGCAGCCGCCGTATCTTCAGGTTTATTGAAATACCCTTTCATGACAATGCTGCCACGTACTTGGATTTCATTTTCCGCACCAATACGCACTTCAACGCCCGGCAATGGTGTACCAATAGAGCCTAACTTATATTTATTCTCTTCCCAGCATGAAACTGTGGCACAGGTTTCTGTCATACCATAGCCGTATTTAATATTAATACCGGTAGCCAAGAAGAAACGTATCACTGCATCATCTAAACGAGCCCCTGCCGCTGGTAAAAAGCGAACACGCCCACCTAGGATTTGACGCAATGGATTTAATACTTTTTTATCTGCAAAGCGATAACATAAGCGGGAAATAAACCCTTGCTGACGCTGATTCAGTTGTGCTTCACGCTGTTTTTCGCCCTGCTTTATCGCCCATTTAAAGATAAATTGACGAAACACAGAAGCTTGAGACACTTTCTCTTGAATAGCGCTATACACTTTTTCATAAAAGCGAGGAACAGCACACATCACTGTTGGTTTAACCGCACTCATAGCCTCTTTCACAGCATGAGTATCTGTTAAATACACGTTAACCGCACCGGTGTGCATCACATAGAAGCTCCACGCGCGTTCAAAAACGTGAGAAAGAGGTAAAAAACAGAGCGAAACATCTTTATCAGATAATGATAGACGCTCATCATGAAGATAAAGCTGTGATGCCAAACTCGTATAATCAAGCATAACGCCTTTAGGTTCACCTGTTGTTCCTGATGTATAAATCAAAGTAAACAGGTCATCTAAACTGCATTCATTAATACGTTGTTTTAACACTTCGTCATACTGAAATTGTGTCTGGTTAATTAAATCTTCCAGATAGCATGAAGGTGTATTTTCGTTTAACACAACATCGGAGTTAAACACAATAATATGTTCAAGCTGAGGGCATAACGCTAATAATTCAGAAACAATATCGTATTGCTTTTGGTCGCCAACAAAAAGAATACGAATATTCGCATCATTTAAAATATAAGCGGCTTGTTCAACACTACTTGTTGCATAAAGAGGAACGGTTACTGCACGTAGTTGTAAAGAAGCAATATCAGCCAAAGACCAATCAATGGTATTTTGAGAAAAGATCCCAATGTTTTCTTGGACATTTACACCCATTTCTAACAATGCATTTGAGAGCGCATGTGTTTTCTTTTCAACCAACTCCCATGACATTTCGATATTGCGCTTAGCATCCCACTGACGATAAGCAATTTTATTCCCGCTGTGCAAAAACTGCATCTGCAATCTTCTAATTATATGATAATCATGAAGATTATTATTAGTTATCATAATTTTCCTGCTATTTATGGAAAAGCGACCGTGTTATGAAACTGAAATGGAGAAAATCTCTCTCTTACAATTTCAGCTTACACTTGTTCGCTGAGTCGGATAAAAGTCTAAGTGATCCGCCAAAATAAAGGAATTCAATTTTACATAAATTTGTAAAATTGTGAGTTATGAAAAGTTTTGTCAGTAAAGCCTATCTCATCACCGTGAGGTAATTAAATTTTATGATCTTATTTTTTATGAAAAGCTAAAAAGAAAAGCTGATAAATAACAATGGGTAATGGTCATAACTTAATCAATGACAATAGAATGAGAGGGATATTATTGTAAAAAATAGGTTTAACATAGTAATAATACAAATAAGAGTCATTATTACAAAGAAAGGGCAAAAATAGTGACAGCAATCTAATTTAGTTTATCTAACTGCATAAACGCCATTTTGGTCATTAGCTGAGTAACTAACGTTATCTGCCACTATTTCTGCATAATTAGTAATAAATACTAATTATGAGCGAAAACACTCTAGTTTTGACAAACTTCACTTAATAAATTCTTCATCCATAAGTGGCCTTTATCACGCGCTGTTGACTCATGCCAAATCAAGTAACATGGACGCTCTGTTTTTTCCCAAGGTAATGACACGGCTTTAATATCTAATTGTTCAGAATAACTCTCAACTAACCATTTTGGTGCAATGGCAACCAAATAAGTTCTAGAAACAATATTTAATACACTATTTAAATCGGTTCCTTGATAAGTGATTAAATCTTCCAATTGAGTATTTTTATAATAAGATGTACTAAATGAACCAATATCATCTAAAGAAACAATGGAATGTTGCTCATTTAATAACATCTCTTGGGTTACACTCTCTTTAATACGAGGATGTTTATTAGAAACGACCAAAACAACTTCATCATTAAATAGTGGTTGTGAATGAAATTCAGACTTTTCAAATTCCTTATAGCTAATAAAAAATTCAACTTCTTGATATTTTAATTGGTGTTCTATATTGCTATTTAAATAAGATTTAATATTAACGTTAATATTAGGTGTTTCATTTTTAATTTGTTCAACTATTTTTGGTGCTAATTTTATATCGAGAGGGCTACAAATAGATAAATTAAATATACGCTCACTTTGTTCTGGTTCAAATCCTGCTCCTGGAAGCTCGTTATGAACCAATTGTAAGGCTTGTCTCACTGGACCAAAAAGTTGTTTAGCTCTTAACGTAGGCTGAATCCCTCGTCCATAACGAACAAATAATTCGTCATTAAACATAATTTTAAGGCGAGATACTGCATTACTTACTGCAGGTTGTGACATGCCCAAAACTTGCGCTGCACGGGTGACATTTTGCATTTGCATAACAGCATCAAATACCGTTAATAAATTAAGATCAACATTACGTAAATGCATATCTGTTGATTCTCTGCTGGTAACTGTTGCTGATGTGTAATCCGTCATTTCTTACTCCACTATGTTATCATAATAGCAAAATAAATATTATTAACCGAGATATTATTAATAATAGATAGGCTTCAACTATTACTTAAACTATTTATTAAAATTTATTATTAATCATCCATGAATATAACTAAACACATAAGTTTCATATCAATAAAAAAACGTATTTCATATAAGTGATGAAATTTGACATTAAAATTACATGTATAGAAAATGATTATATCAATATATATTACAACCTGTTTTACCTTCTGCCTTGCAAATAATAAAACAAAGTATGATAAAAATCATAATAAAATAATGTACTTTCATTCCTAAAATAGGTATCTGATAGCCATCATCATTAATAATACAATGATTTTTATTCTTACATTCAAAACGTTGCTCACATTCCTCAATCATCCCTTCTCTAACTGGCTCTTTTCTCTCTCTCAACTAGCTGGTTAAAAAAAAAGCAAACAATCGTTTAATTTTTCATTTCACTCTTTTTCAAACAACGTATGGAACATTAACCCAATCAATGAATACTTAATAGTTATAATCATTAGTAAAAATTTAGATATTAGTCAGAATCACTATATAAATTTTATAAATAACACTGATAAATAAATTAATAAATTCCAACGCTTGACATCTTTATTGGTATTAGGTATCAATAAATACAGATTATTGAGAACTTATCTAAGGATGTTTCATGTTAAACGCAATTTTACTATCAAGCCTACTACTACTCGCAACTTTTATGCGCGGTCGGCTTATGGGTAAAAAGTGAAACACACCTGCCCTTAGAGAGAAAACCCGCGCTAGTCGCGGGTTTTTTTATACCTGGGAGAGCGCAAACAGCAAATAAAAAGAGAAAGGAACAGATTATGAGCAACGACGTGATTATTTTTGATACCACATTGAGAGATGGCGAACAAGCATTGCAGGCGAGCTTAAGCGTAAAAGAGAAGCTACAAATTGCTTACGCTTTAGAGCGTTTAGGTGTGGATATCATTGAAGCGGGCTTTCCTGTTTCTTCTCCTGGCGATTTTGAATCCGTACAAACCATTGCACGCGAAATCAAAAATAGCCGTATTTGTGGATTAGCACGCTGTGTTGATAACGATATTGATGTTGCAGCAGAGTCTTTAAAAGTCGCTGAAGCTTTTCGTATCCACGTATTCTTGGCAACCTCGGCATTGCATGCGAAACACAAATTAAAAAAATCATTCGAAGATATTATTGAGATGGGCGTGAATTCGATAAAGCGCGCACGTCGCTACACCGATGACGTGGAATTCTCTTGCGAAGATGCAGGTCGTACTCATATCGATAATTTATGTCGAATTGTTGAAAGCGCAATTAATGCTGGCGCAACCACTATTAATATTCCAGATACCGTAGGTTATACAACACCTTATCAATTTGGTGGCATTATCACCAACTTGTTTGAGCGTGTTCCCAATATTGATAAAGCCATTATTTCTGTTCACTGTCATGACGATTTGGGTATGGCAGTTGCTAACTCAATTACCGCAGTACAAGCAGGTGCAAGACAAGTAGAAGGGACAATTAATGGCTTAGGCGAGCGCGCAGGCAACTGTGCATTAGAAGAAGTCATTATGGCGATAAAAGTCCGTGAACAAATGATGAATGTTCAAACACGAATTAATCACAAAGAAATTTATCGTACCAGTCAATTAGTCAGCCAATTATGTAATACGCCAATTCATGCTAATAAATCTGTTGTTGGCTCAAATGCATTCGCGCATTCATCAGGTATTCACCAAGATGGCGTTTTGAAAAATCGTGAAACCTACGAAATCATGACACCGGAATCTATCGGATTAAAAGAAGTGCAATTGAATTTAACTTCTCGCTCAGGCCGTGCTGCAGTTAAACACCGAATGGAAGAGATGGGTTATCGCGAAACAGATTATAACTTGGATACTTTATATTCGGCCTTCTTACGTTTAGCCGATAAAAAAGGTCAAGTCTTTGATTACGATTTGGAAGCTTTAGCATTTATGGGACAACAGCAACAAGAGCCTGATGAGTTTGTAATGAACTATTTTAATACTCAATCTGGTTCATCAACCGTTGCTACCGCAAGTGTCAGTATTACTCATGGTAATAAAGAAATTACTGAAGCAGCAACCGGTAATGGTCCCGTTGATGCAGTTTATCAAGCCATCTCCCGTGCAACAGGTTATCCATTAAAATTAGTCACTTACCAATTAACCGCTAAAGGTGAAGGTAGAGACGCTTTAGGACAAGTTGACATCGTTGTTGAATATCAAGGCCGTAAATTTCATGGAATGGGTTTAGAAACTGACATCGTAGGTTCATCCGCGAATGCCATGATCCACGTTATCAATAGCATTTGGCGCTCAGAGCAAGTCGAAATAGAAAAACGCAAACAACATACAACACAAGAAGCGGTTTAATTATGTCAAAAAATTATCATATTGCAGTATTACCCGGAGATGGTATTGGCCCTGAAGTCATGGCTCAAGCACAAAAAGTGATGAAGGCGATCAGTGAGCGTTTCTCACTTAATATCACAACAAAAGAATACGATATCGGTGGCATTGCCATTGATAATCATGGCACACCGTTGCCAGTAGATACCTTAGCAGGTTGTGAACAAGCTGATGCGATTTTATTTGGTTCTGTCGGTGGCCCTAAATGGGAACATTTACCTGCAAATGAACAGCCAGAACGCGGTGCTTTATTGCCATTACGCAAGCATTTTAAATTGTTCTGTAATTTACGCCCTGCACGCTTATATGAAGGCTTAGAAGCCTACTGCCCATTACGTGCTGATATCGCCCAGCGTGGTTTTGATATTTTATGTGTACGTGAATTAACAGGCGGTATCTACTTCGGTCAGCCTAAAGGTCGTGAAGGTGAAGGTGCACAAGAGCGTGCTTTTGATACTGAAGTTTATCATCGTTATGAGATTGAACGTATTGCACGCTTTGCGTTTGAGTCGGCACGTAAACGCCGTCATAAAGTAACCTCTATTGATAAAGCTAACGTATTACAAAGCTCTATTTTATGGCGTGAAGTTGTCACTGGGATAGCAAAAGAATATCCCGATGTTGAAATTCAACATATGTATATCGATAACGCGACAATGCAGTTAATTAAAGATCCATCTCAGTTTGATGTATTGCTGTGCTCTAATATTTTTGGCGATATTTTATCTGATGAATGCGCAATGATCACAGGCTCAATGGGAATGTTGCCATCTGCCAGTGTTAACGAAGAGCACTTTGGTTTATATGAACCCGCAGGAGGCTCTGCGCCTGATATAGCAGGTAAAAACATTGCTAATCCTATTGCACAAATTCTGTCTGCTGCACTGTTATTACGCTATAGCTTTAATGAAGATAATGCAGCTCAAGCCATTGAAGATGCTATCACACAAGTATTAGCAAAAGGCTATCGCACTGCAGATTTAGCGGGTGATGGCAACGCAATCACAACTGCCGAAATGGGTGATCGTATCGCTCAGTATATTCGTGAAGGGGCATAACATGGGTAAAACATTATATCAAAAAATTTATGATGCACATGTTGTCAGAGAAGTGAGTGATGAAACACCCATTTTGTATATCGATAGACATTTAGTGCATGAAGTGACATCACCTCAAGCCTTTGATGGATTAAGAACAAAAGGTCGCCCTGTTCGTCAACCGAATAAAACCTTTGCAACAATGGATCACAACGTATCAACACAAACTAAAGATATTAATGCTTGCGGTGATATGGCGAGAATTCAAATGCAAGAGTTGATGAAAAATTGCCAAGAATTTGGCGTGACGCTGTATGACTTAAATCATCCTTATCAAGGGATTGTTCACGTAATGGGGCCAGAGCAAGGCTTAACCTTACCGGGAATGACCATTGTTTGTGGTGACTCACATACTGCAACTCATGGTGCCTTTGGTTCATTAGCTTTTGGGATCGGAACTTCAGAAGTCGAACATGTTTTAGCAACTCAGACCTTAAAACAGTCTCGCGCTAAAACATTAAAAATTGAAGTTCAGGGTAAAACCGCTATTGGGATCACTGCGAAAGATATCGTATTAGCCATTATCGGCAAATTAGGTAGTGCAGGTGGTACGGGCTATATCGTTGAATTTGCGGGTGAAGCCATTGAAGCATTAAGCATGGAAGGTCGAATGACTTTATGCAATATGGCGATTGAAATGGGGGCTAAAGCAGGCTTAGTCGCACCTGATGACACCACTTTTGACTACTTAAAAGGGCGTCAATTTGCACCTAAAGATCAATCTTGGGATGAAGCTGTCGCTTATTGGAGAACCTTAAAGTCTGACGATGATGCAACTTTTGATGCCACAGTCACTATTAATGCTGCTGATATTGCGCCACAAGTCACATGGGGTACCAATCCTGGGCAAGTTATTGCTATTGACCAAATAGTCCCGTTATTAAATAGCTTTAACGATCCTGTAGAACGCGCTTCTGCTGAAAAAGCCTTGGCTTATATGGGATTAAATGAAGGTGTCAACTTAACAGATGTTGCTATCGATAAAGTCTTTATTGGCTCTTGTACAAACTCACGTATTGAAGATTTACGAGCGGCCGCTGAAATCGCAAAAGGCCATAAAGTTGCCTCTCATGTTCAGGCGATTGTAGTTCCGGGTTCAGGCCCTGTTAAAGCACAAGCTGAAGCAGAAGGCTTAGATAAAATCTTTATTGAAGCAGGTTTTGAATGGCGTTTACCGGGCTGTTCAATGTGTTTAGCGATGAATAACGACCGATTAAATCCGGGCGAACGTTGCGCATCCACCAGCAATCGTAACTTTGAAGGCCGCCAAGGTCGTGGAGGTCGAACACACTTAGTTAGTCCTGCAATGGCGGCAGCAGCAGCGATTAATGGTCATTTTGCAGATATTCGTACATTTGCAGTGGCATCTTAAAGGAGAACATGATGAATAAATTTACTCAACACACGGGTATTGCGGTTCCTTTAGATGCAGCAAATGTGGATACCGACGCCATTATTCCTAAGCAATTTTTACAGAAAGTAACGCGTACTGGCTTTGGTAAGCATCTATTTCATGATTGGCGTTTTTTGGATGATGAAGGTACTCAGCCTAATCCTGCGTTTATTTTGAATCAGCCAATTTACCAAGGTGCTTCTATTTTATTGGCACGAGAAAACTTTGGTTGTGGCTCATCTCGTGAACACGCACCTTGGGCATTAACTGATTATGGTTTTCACGCTGTTATCGCACCCAGTTTTGCTGATATTTTTTACGGGAATTCATTTAACAATCAATTATTACCAATCAAATTAAGTGATGATGAAGTCTCACAATTATTTGATTGGGTAAAAGAACATGCAGGCACCCCCATTACCGTAGATTTAGTGGCACAAGAGGTCAGAGCGGGTGAATTACATTTCTCTTTTGAAATCGACTCATTTCGCCGTCACTGTATGATTGAAGGATTAGACAGCATTGGATTAACACTGCAACACCAAGATGATATTAGTGCTTACGAGGCAAAACAACCTGCCTTTATGCGCTAATTAGAACAATTTTCACCTTCTTCTACTTTCTGTGATGTTTACTTTGTCATTCTTGCCGTAAATTCGTTTACGGCTTTTTTTGTCCCAACAAAACCCTTCTTATAAATAACCAATAAAAAAAGCCAGTGATCAATCATCACTGGCCGGTAATCACCGAATGCTCAAATGGGGGAGTCTGTCAGTATTCGTAATTTGTGATAACTAACATGAGAGCTAACTTTAAACGCAATCATTATGGGTCTAATATAAGGAAATTAAAATTGATCACTTTATCAAGGGATTTCCTCTTTTATGACCTCACCCCGCTTAGAATTACAATTTATTCGCTTATGGCAAGCCTTTCAGGGAAAAGCAACCGAAACAACATTACAAGAATTAGCACAAACCCTGCATTGCACTCGTCGTCATGTCCGCTCTTTATTAAATAAGATGCAAGAAATAGGTTGGATAAATTGGCAAGCAGAAGTTGGTCGAGGTAAAAAATCCACGCTTATTTTTCACTCTAATGCACTTGAGATCCAACAAAATCGCGCTGAAAGACTGATAGCAGAGAATGATATTGAAAAGCTTGTCGCGTTAATGGGTGATAAAGATTCAGTGCGCCAAATGGTGCTTTCACAGATTGAAAAAAGCTTTCATCCTGGTCAACAATTACTGCGCATTATTTACTATCGTCCTTTTAGAAATTTATTACCGGGAACACCATTAAGACGTTCTGAATTGCATTTAATGAGCCAGATATTTAACTCATTAGTGCATCTAAAAGAGGAAAATGGGGAAGTCGAAGCCGAGTTAGCTCATCATTGGCAAATGATCACAGAGCAACATTGGCGATTTTATTTACGTCCTTCTATCTATTTCCATCATGGTCGTGAACTCACTCTTGAAGATATCAGCACTTCTTTAATGAGAATGAAACACTGCAATCCTCTTTATGCACATATAGAACAAATTTCCTCGCCTCAGCCTTATGTGCTGGATATTTTCTTAAGCGAAGCAGATAAGCAATTTGCAACGTTATTAGGGAGTCCACAAGCCGTTATTTTACCGCAAGAGTGGGCATCACTCCCTTCTTTTGCACAACGCCCTATTGGTACGGGTGCTTATCAGGTTATCGCTAATGATAAACATAAACTGCAAATCAAAGCTTTTAATCGCTATTTTGGCTTACGGGCATTATTAGATGAAATTGATATTTGGGTAGTTCCAGAACTGAATAACAAAATGGTCTGTTCAACTATTCATTTAACAGATGATGATACCAATAAAGATTCGCTAGAAAGCCGTAAAGAGGAAGGGTGTTATTTTCTGCTCTATGATAGTCGCTCAAAGCAGTGTCAACAGACTGAAATAAGGGAATGGTTAAGCAGTGTGTTAACCCCTGTTAATATGCTGACGCATTGTGATCCTTTCTATCAACGCCATTGGTCTCCTGCTTATGGGTTATTACTTCATTGGCATCACAGTAAATTAATCCGCCAACATCCCAAACCGGCTTCATTAACAAAACTGACAGTCACTCTTTATAAAGAGCATCATGAATACAGCACTATTGCAGATTTAATAAAAAGTATTTTATCTCAGTATGAGATCGAACTTACCATTCAAGTGCTTGACTATGAACAATGGTATTACGGTCAAGCTGACAGTGATATTTGGTTAGCGACAGTGAATTTTTATAAACCTTTAGAGTTCTCAATTTTTGCCGCACTTTATGAATTACCCCTCTTTCACCAATGTCTGGGAGCATCGTTTTCACAAGAGCTCACACTATGGCACCAAAAATCCTTGCCACTGGAAGAGTGGTGTCGCCAATTAACACAAGATATTTGGCTGTATCCTCTATTTCATCATTTATTAGAGCTACAAGGGCAGAGAACTATACGAGGTGTCAAAATGAATACCTTTGGCTGGTTTGATTTTAAATCAGCATGGTTTACGCCTGATATCGATACACCAAAGCTAAAATAGGTTATCGTCTCTTTTCAGTGTTCAAATTAACCATTATTTATGTTAATTCACAGAAACCTTGAAAGTTATAAACACCCACATAAACACTTAGGGGATTTATTCACTTTTTCTGTGGATATCTATGTGAAAAAGAGTGAGATAATCAGGGTATAGTTTTTGTATTGTTAGAAAGGCTGTTGATACAATTTTTAAAATATCACTTATAATTCAAATTAGTAGCCAAATTTTAATGCCTATTTCAGCGATTGGATAAAACAATTAAAAGACCCTCTCGCTTAAATCGTACAAAAAATAACCATAGGGTGTTTTATCCACAGGTTATGCCGATTAGTTAGACAAAATAGGATAATTTTGGCAAATATCTGTAAAAGTCAAGGCTGTAAATCAGAACAGTGATCTCACTTTCTATGAGTTATCCCATAAAGCTGTGGATAACCTAGTGTAAAAGCCTGTTTATGATTTCAGGATAACCGTGCACAACTTGGAATTATAAATTTCAATTAGCGAATTAACTCAAAAAAATGATGATATATCATGCTATTATGATTTAAATAAAATAAAGCTAAATACGTTATCAACAACCCGTTTTTTCTGTCTATTATTTATACAAGAAGATAATAACTATGTTTAAGCCACCAGTCGCCCCCGAAAATGAGCAGGTTTTATTCGAACGAGCTAAAGCGCTTGCGGGTTATACTTTTGGTGAACTTGCCACTTTTGCACAACTCCCTATCCCAATCGATCTTAAAAGAGATAAAGGTTGGGTAGGTATGTTGTTGGAATATTATTTAGGCGCAAGTGCGGGTAGCAAACCTGAACAAGATTTCAGTGAATTGGGCATTGAACTAAAAACAATTCCAATTGATAGATTGGGTATGCCTTTAGAAACCACTTTTGTCTGTGTCGCAGCATTGACTGGAAACAGCGGTATTACATGGGAAAATAGCCATGTAAAACGTAAGCTCTCAAAAGTGTTATGGGTGCCTGTTGAAGGAGAAAGGAAAATACCATTAGCACAACGTCGCGTCGCCTCTCCGTTACTTTGGAGCCCTAATAGTACTGAAGAAGAACTATTACGTCATGATTGGGAAGAGCTAATGGATATGATTGTGTTAGGTAAAGTAGAAAGCATTACCGCACGTCACGGGCAAGTCTTACAAATCCGTCCCAAAGCCGCAAACAGCAAAGCATTAACAGAAGCTATTGGTGAAGATGGGCAACGTATTATGACCTTACCCAGAGGCTTCTATTTAAAAAAGAATTTTACCGCCCCTCTGCTTGCTCGTTATTTTCAGCTTTAATTTCGTTATAAATCGCCCGCAATAAATAACCCTGTGTCATTATTTTAAATCACACAGGGTATTGATAAATAACTTTTTATTTTATTGATTAACGATAAACAATACCGCCATCAGTTAAAATTGCTTGGCCTGTAATATAGTCAGAATCATCACTTGATAAGAAAGCAACGAGGGCAGCAACATCATCAGGGGTTTGAGCACGACCCAATGCAATACCTTCAACATATTTCTTATAGGTTTCGCCTTTTGGTGCTCCAGTTATCTCAGCAAATCGCTCATCAATTTCAACCCACATATCTGTGCCTACAATACCAGGGCAGTATGCATTCACAGTAATACCAGCACTAGCATACTCTTTTGCTGCGGCTTGTGTCAGCGCACGTACAGCAAACTTAGTTGCAGAATAAACGCCTAACATTGCAAAGCCATCGTGTCCTGCAATAGAAGAAGCATTAATAATTTTACCTTTATGACCTAATGCTTTAAATTTCTCTGATGCTGCTTGGATCCCCCACATGGTGCCATTTACGTTAATTTTGAAGATCCTATCCATATCTTCAGGTGTTACGTCAGCCAGAGGCTTAACTTGGGCAATACCTGCGTTATTGATCATCACATCAAAGCCACCTAATGCCTTTTCAGCATGTTCAACAGCAGCAAAAACTTCATCACGATGACTAATATCAGCAGCAAAAATTGTTGTTTTACGTCCGAGAGCTTCAATTTCTTTTGCAACATCCGCTAACTTATCTGCTTTCAAGTCAACCAGAGCAATATCAGCACCTTCTTTTGCTAAACGCAATGCAATGCCACGGCCAATTCCCTGAGCAGCGCCCGTAACTAAAATTACTTTACCATTCAAAGCCATTGTCTTTCTCCTGAATATTTACAGATGAAAAAATTCTTCTAAAAAAGAATTTTGTTAATAGATTAACAGTAACAATTAAACAGGCGGGTGACAAAATAACGATCATTCGCTAGTAAACTCAATAATAGCGATTAAACACTCTATAAATAATTATCATTTAGAATAAGTACTCTATAAATGATAAAATAAGCACTAAAAAGAGCAGAAAAGACATTTGAGAAGTAAGTTTATTTATTAGCAAAAAATGCTTAACTTATTCATAGATAGAAGGAAAATAAAAAAGCGATACCTAACAGATATCGCTTTGTCTTTATTTTCTGAAATTAACAGAAATTATTTTTTTGCGGCTTGCAGATATAACATATCAAGAGCAATGGTTGCACCTGCAAGTGCTGTAATATCCGATTGATCGTAAGCTGGAGAAACTTCAACTAAATCCATGCCGACAATATTTAATGGTTGTAATGCACGTAGGATCTTCAGTGCTTTATCTGTTGTTAAACCGCCTACAACCGGTGTTCCTGTTCCTGGTGCAAACGCAGGATCAAGACAGTCAATATCAAAAGTCAGATAAACAGGGAGATCACCAACAATACCTTTGATCTGATCAACAAGATCAGTTACACCACGATCGTTAACTTGTGCAGCATCTAATACAGTGAAACCATTATCACTGTCATGATCAGTACGAATACCAATTTGAACAGAGTGGTTAGGATCGATTAATCCTTCATTTGGTGCATGGAAGAACATTGTACCGTGGTCAAATTTACTCCCATTACCATAAGTATCAGTATGCGCATCAAAATGAACTAATGCCATCTTACCGAAGTGTTTTGCATGGGCACGTAATAAAGGCAATGTGACAAAATGGTCACCACCAAACGTTAAGCACTTTTTACCTGCGGCTAATAACTTCTCTGTATGAGCTTGTAATTTATCGCTCATATCTTGCGCATCACCGAAGTTAAACACTAAGTCACCACAATCGACAACGCTTAAACGTTCACGCATATCGAAATCCCACGGCCAGCGATTACCTTCCCACGCTAAATTCGTTGAAATTTGACGAATAGCGCCAGGTCCATGACGAGTTCCTGCACGACCTGATGTTGCCATATCAAAAGGCACACCCGTAATAACCCAATCTGCATCACTGCTATAAGGCTGAAAATTCAGTGGAAAACGTAAAAAACCAAATGCATTAGAGATCAATGAATTATCAGTCTCATTACCTAACGTACTATTTTTCATGCTATTACCTCTGTTACTTATTTAAAATAAGCAACATACAAATCAATATGATAGATAAAGAGTGATGTTTAATAACATCACTCTTGCATTGGAAAGTGAAGAATTACTCTTCTTCTTCCAGATACGTATAACCGTATAAACCACTTTCAAATTCAGTTAGGAATTGCTCTTGTAACGCTTCATCTAACTGTGCATTTTTTACTTGGGTGCGGAAACGTTCTAACAGCACGGTAGGATTTAACTTAACGTACTGAAGCATATCAGCAACTGTGTCGCCCTCTTCACTTTGCACGTAAGTTAGATTGCCTTTCTCATCAAGGTAAACGTCAACAGCTGCCGTATCACCAAATAAGTTATGCATATTGCCTAAAATTTCCTGATAAGCTCCTACCATAAAGAAGCCGATCATTGGTGGATATTCAGGATCATAAGCTGGCATTGGCATTGTTGTTTCAACACCATCACCATCAACATAATGGTCAATAATACCATCTGAGTCACAAGTGATATCGAGTAAAACTGCCCGACGATCAAGTGGTTTATCTAACCCTTCAATAGGTAATACAGGGAATAACTGGTCAATACCCCATGCATCAGGTAAAGATTGGAACAATGAGAAGTTAACATAGAACTTATCTGACATACGTTCTTGTAACTCATCAATAATAGGACGATGGGCGCGATTGCTTGGATCTAAATCGTACTGAATACGACGACAGATATTCAAATACAGCTCTTCTGCCCATGCACGCTCTGTCAGGCTTAACATACCGTGAACATATTGAGTATGCACATCATGTAAGTCTAATTGGCTATCGTGTAACCATTCACGTAATGAACGGCTATGCCCCTTTGTTTGCATCTCTTCCCATGTTTCCCAAAGGCTTGCAATCGGTCTTGCAGCATCATCTTCAGGTGGTGTAATTGCCGTAAATTCATTACGTTCAACACCGATCACATTAGAAATTAATACAGTATGGTGTGCTGTTAATGCACGACCTGACTCAGTAATAACGGTTGGATGTGGTAAATCATTTTCATCACATGCGTCACCTATCGCCCAAATAACGTTATTCGCATATTCATTAAGGCCATAGTTAACAGAGCAATCAGATTGTGATCGTGTACCTTCATAGTCCACACCTAAACCGCCACCCACATCGAAATACTGAATATTCACGCCCAGTTTATGCAGTTCAACATAGAAGCGTGCAGATTCACGAACACCGGTTGCGATATCACGGATATTCGCCATTTGTGATCCCAAATGGAAATGCAGTAATTGCAGGCTATCTAAGCGGTCAGCTTGGCGTAACATATCAATTAATTGCAGAACTTGTGTCGCGGCTAAACCAAATTTTGATTTTTCACCGCCACTAGCCTGCCATTTTCCTGATCCTTGCGAAGCAAGACGAGCGCGAACACCTAAACGTGGAATAACTTCTAAACGTTCAGCTTCTTCAAGAACCATTTTAATCTCAGACATTTTCTCAATAACTAAGAAAACTTTATGCCCAAGTTTTTCGCCAGTGAGTGCTAGACGAATATACTCACGGTCTTTATAACCATTACAAACAATCACAGAACTTGTCATATTGGCATGAGCAAGTACTGCCATTAATTCTGCTTTAGAGCCAGCCTCTAAACCTAAAGGCTCTCCTGCATTTACTAATGACTCAATAACACGACGTTGTTGGTTAACTTTAATTGGATAAACTAAAAAATAGTCACCTTTATAACCATAGGATTCACGCGCACGATGAAACGCGGCATTAATCGAACGTAAACGATGTTGTAGTATTTGAGGGAAGCAAAAAAGCGCTGGTAAACGCAGGTTCGATTGCTCTTCTTGAACTCGTTTAACCAATTCGGTTAAATCAAAAGTTGCATCAGGAACATCAGGATTAGGACAAACGCTAATATTTCCCCGATTATTCGCTAAATAGTAACCGCCCCCCCAATATGCAATGTTATAGGTCTGCTGCATCTTACGAGCGATGTTATCATTCATGACATTCTCCTTAGGGAGTATGAGTTTATACCTTGCCTGTCATCATAGTAGTCAATTATCCGACAAAAATCTGAAACGACTGATAAATAACAGTTGGAAGTAATGACTCACTATATATTTTTTATATGATTATCCAGCTATACGCAGGACATAATAGTAGAAAGTTCTCGAGTTAACCTATAACGAGTTAACACAATCACCTATTGGCAAGTAACAGACAACTTCGCTCTAAAGAGAAGGAGCTCAAAGAGGAAATCACTCTAGATATACTACGTGTATAGTATTGACGAGTACTGTTTTGGTTTTTGAAAAGACTAACCTGTAGACAATGGATCATTACCCATTCACTCCACACATGGCTTAAACCTATAAGCCATTTCCCTAACAGAGAAACAGGATCAGAAATCCTGCGGTTTACACTGTGTTCAGATTTCACAGTAACCGCGAGGTTATACCTTTAGTTAGTTAAAAATGCAAAGCAAAAAGTACAAAAAACTTTTTTTTCTCTCCCCCTATTTTCTTGATACAAAAATAGTGAGCAATAAAAAATAAGATTAACTGTTTGATTCTGCTTTATCCCTATATTTGATTAAAAAAAACTGGAATTAAAGAGAGAAGAGTCATAAAATAGACGTCTAGATGTTAAAACATCCATCCTTAAACCGTTTGTATTAAGGTAACGAGATATAATGACTACACACCTTTTTACTTCTGAATCAGTCTCAGAAGGTCATCCAGATAAAATTGCAGATCAGATTTCTGATGCTGTTCTGGATGCAATTTTAGAACAAGATCCAAAAGCACGTGTTGCCTGCGAAACTTACGTTAAGACAGGCATGGTTATGGTAGGCGGAGAAATTACCACCAAAGCTTGGGTCGATATAGAAGAAATTACACGTAACACTGTTCGTGAAATCGGCTATACCAGTTCCGACATGGGCTTTGATGCTAATTCCTGCGCAGTTATCAGTGCGATTGGTAAACAATCACCTGATATTAATCAAGGCGTTGACCGTGCAAATCCATTAGAACAAGGCGCTGGCGACCAAGGTTTAATGTTTGGTTATGCAACCAACGAAACTGACGTATTAATGCCTGCACCAATTACTTATGCTCATCGTTTAGTTCAACGCCAAGCACAAGTGCGTAAAAGCGGCACTTTACCTTGGTTACGTCCTGATGCGAAGAGCCAAATTACCTTCCAATACGACAACAATAAAGTTGTTGGTATTGATGCTGTTGTATTATCAACTCAGCATTCTGAAGAGATATCACAAAAAGATCTGCATGAAGCTGTGATGGAAGAGATCATTAAACCTATTCTGCCAGCAGAATGGTTAAATGAACAAACTAAGTATTTCATCAACCCAACAGGCCGTTTTGTTATCGGTGGACCAATGGGTGACTGTGGTTTAACCGGTCGTAAAATCATTGTTGATACTTACGGCGGTATGGCTCGTCACGGTGGCGGTGCTTTCTCTGGTAAAGATCCATCGAAAGTTGACCGTTCAGCAGCTTATGCAGCTCGTTACGTTGCTAAAAATATCGTGGCAGCAGGTTTAGCAGATCGTTGTGAAATTCAAGTTTCTTACGCAATCGGTGTGGCAGAGCCAACATCAATTATGGTAGAAACATTTGGTACTGAAAAAGTTCCAACAGCACAACTGATTCTGTTAGTGCGTGAATTCTTTGACTTACGTCCTTACGGATTAATTCAAATGTTAGATTTACTGCACCCAATCTACCAAAAAACGGCTGCTTACGGTCACTTTGGTCGCCCTGAATTCCCTTGGGAAGCAACAGACAAAGCTGAAATCTTACGTGAAGCAGCAGGCTTAAAATAAATCTTTTGCCAATAACATCACGTTATTGATAAGACCACATCTTTATAGATGTGGTCTTTTTATTGGCTTCTATTTATCAAACTCATAAAAAAAAACCCGCAATCATACGGGGATCTCAATAAGAGAAAACGAGAACATAGATTTATGATGAAACTGTTTCCTATAAAAAGTTAGTTAGGGTAGTTAATCCACTCACCTCCATTTAACTTGATATAAGACTGTCCTTGATAATCAACCACAACCGTAGCTTGGTTTTCCGCAACATTGGCAGTTTTAGGAAGCTCACTGGCTAAGGCGTTCCAATCAATAACAGATTGGTTAAAAACATCACCATTCACATTACGAGAAATAAGTTCAGAGATAGCCAAATAGCTGCTAGGTTCATCGACAATCACAGGAGGATAAAATTGTGCTCTATCCTTTATTCCTGTGAAACGAATACCAACAGGAACGGTAGTAATACTTTGGCTTGGAATATCTCTTAAACCTGACATTTGTGTCTTATCGCCTTGTAACGCGGCACCATGTTCAGGCACAATCACCACCATCACTTTTCTTCCTTTCTTATCTAGCTCATTCATAAAGCCATCTAAGTCATCAAGTAATGTAGAAGCGCGTTTGCCATAATCAGCGGTGTTATTTTCGCCTACATAACGGTTACCATCATGTAATGATACCAAGTTCACAAAGGTCACAGAGCGACTCTCATTAGACTCTTCACGCGCTTTCAACCAACGTTGTAATGTTTCCTTATCGTTGTAAATTTTGGTGCCATCAAATGCGGTAATTTGATGAGAAAGATTTTCTTGATCTTGTAAGGCGATATTAAGATCACCGAGTTGCTGAATTTCTTTGAGGTAATTACCAAACTTCCCGTTATGATCAAGAACCAATTTCTTGGCAAATCCCAACGAAGCCAGATTATTCATCAGTAAACATTGTGCATCTGCGGGATCGTATAAATCAGAGTGGTAAGTCTGACCACAACTCGCGCGTAATAATCTTAATGATGCGGGACCGCTATAAGAAGATACGGTATTAAAGTGACTAAATAACACATCAAAGTTACCCCAAATAGGGTGTTCTTGTAGTCCAACAGCTGCCGCATCTGCAGTAGAAAGTGAACAAATATTAATAATTAAGATATCAAAAGGCTGAGCATTGGCTGCTAATTGCGCAGGAAATGGTGTTATACGTTTTTTCTCATAACCATAAAACTGAGTTAACCAATCATCCAATACCTTATTAGTGGCCTTCAGTTTTTGTGGTGGATAAACGGTATTAATAGACACAGTCTCTACTTCTTTAGTTGGTACAACTTCGGAGGAAACTTGCGGTTCAACTGATGCTGGTAATACTTCAGTATCTTTAGCTACTACCGTGTTTTTTTCTGTACTAATGTTACTTTCTTGCGTAAAAGAATTAGCGGAAACAGCAGGCACCACACCTTGAGAAAAATGAGTAAACCCACCAAGATTTAACCACAACACCCCCGCAATAATAAAAACGGATACCCTTACCCACTGTTCAATAAAAAGGTAGCCCACTAACAAAATAAAGGCGACACCTATCATTTTGATATTAATAAAGTTAACAGTTAACTCAACAAGATAATCAAAGGAAAACTGTTTAAGCTGTCCACCTTGTGCAAGAACCGTTGAAAAACTGGGTAACCAAGTATCGTGGTAAAATAATATTATCCCTATTGGGATAGCGACCCAATTACGCATTTTATGCCAAATATTTTTTGGTAATGGGAACAATAAAAAGGCTAGAAAAAGTAAATTGCTAAAAGCATCAAAATTTAAATAACCATACCAAAGTAAAACAAACTTTAATAAAAAATAGAAATTCCATGCTCCCAACCCATGCCAGTAATGTAAAAAATCGAACTGGGTTGTATTAGATTTGTTCATTTTGATTTCCTACTCTTTAGTATAAATGAATCCAATTCGACAGTTATATGATTACTCACATCTGTCTTTTTATTACTTCTGATATTTAATTAACTACTAAATAAACATATAAGAGAATATTTATTTAAAACCAAGTAAAAACCCTTAAATAAAAAACAACAAAAAAGAAAATCTCGCCAGGAAATACTGACCTCTTATATAAAAGAAAGACAATTGCGATAGCCAACTTATTTAAGCTGGATTTAAAAACAAAACACTCAACGTTCTATTTATATAATAGCGTCTATTTTTAAAAGTGATGAATTATTTACATTAAATAATGAAACACAGAGTTATCTTATTTTTATATTTCGAAACAAACACAAAACAAAGTACACATTAATAACAACACATAACAACCAACAAACATAAATATCAACAAGTAAACAAAAACCCAAATATAAGAACATAAACAATCACTAAAAGACTAAAAATAATGATTATTATATTAAAAATGATATAGATCAATACATAATAACGATTATCGGATTTGAATAATTTAATATATTGTTATAAACAGCTAATTTACATTTCTTTTTTATTGCTTTATTTTGCAGCTAAACTCTTTCAGTTATTATTTAGTGAGCGTAATTAAAAAAAACCAATAAAATATAAAAAATAAAACCAATAGTCATCATTTATGAAAATAAGACAATAAATATCTATTTTATGTGTTTTTACGTAATTGAAATAATGTATTTTAAAGCATACTCTAAAATAGAAAGCTTAAATAAATATAACACACCATTAATTAATCACTATTTTATCGAGATTTTAATTTTGATAGAAATTTATTTTTCTTTTATCCAGAGGTTATTAAAATGAAAAATGAAAGTTTTATTAACTCAAATATGAAAATAGAAAAAAATAATCTAAATAAGGACATTGATAAACTAAAAAAATTATTTTCATTAAATAATTATCACTATCAGGATATCAATAAAGAAGAACAAAATAGTGTGCTTATTTATCGATGGCCATTACTTAATGCATTTCATTACATGACTAAATGAGGCTAACTATGCCACTTATTGTATTAAAAGGACTCAGAGGTGGAGTGGGTACAACGTCCACAGCAATTGCCCTTGCTCGACAATTTAACCAACAAAATAAAGAAGTGCTTATTATTGATAATTGTACCGAGAATATTTTATCTTTTTATTTTCCTGTACAGCAAAAAAATACCACATTAAGTCAGGCATTATTAGCAGAAACACCAATAGAGGAGAGTATTTTTTACTATCGACCACACTACCAAGTGTTACCTTTTGGTTTGGTTAATATGAAGGATAATTTGCTCTTACAATTGTCATTTTCAGCAAAACAACAGCTTACCCATTTTTTAACGACATTTATTCAGTTACACCCTGATGCCATTATTTTAATGGATTTACAGCATGTAGAAGACACTCTTTTCACACCTTGGATAGAAAAAGCGGATATTTTTTTCACTGTAGCAATGGCAGAAAGCAACTGCCATATTCGCCTTCACCAGCACGAATTTATTGAAACTGAATACGTACTGATTAACCAATTTCGTGCCACCAGCCAAATTCACCAAGATTTTTATCAATTTTGGCAAACAACACCATTTCCATTATGCCCTGTCGTTCTTCATCGAGATGAAGCCTCGCTAGAAACCTGTGCCTCACGTTTACCTTTATATGATTATCGAGCTAATTGCATGTTAGTAGAAGAAATATCGCAACTCGCTCAATGGTGTTTTTCGTTATTTGAGAGGAAAGAAGGACAGCCATAATGCCATCATCTTACGATGCCACGAAAAAAGTCGAAAAGAATATGACACAACATATTCTTATTCGTTACTACAAGTTTTATCGCCATAACGGTGCATCTCGTAGCGCGGCTATTATTAGCGAGCTATTTATGGGCATTATGTGGTTTTTTTTACGGATGGAATCTCCTTTTTGGCGGAGAATTGCCAGAAAACAACGAGAGTTATATCCTCATATTGATCCTCGTTGCCCCAAAGTTTTTGATCCTCTACGCTATTTGTTGCAAAGCATTTGGCTAGCTTGTCATTATGTCGCGCATTTGCTGATTAAAAAACCCACACAACTGATTTCCTATATTCGAAAGACATACAAAAAACTCTTTATTCATATCACTCCTATCGCAATTGACATCATTGACTATAAGAAAAAAGCCACACCATTTTGGCAGTATGCTCTCTATTTCGTCATCGCTATTTCTGCCATTTTCTTTATTTTGCTCAGTATCACTCAGCCGTTTGATCTTACGTTCCAGTTTGTTTTTGTGATTGTCCTTTGGCTAGTTGCCTTAGCTATCCGTGATATTCCAGGACGTTTCTCTTCAATCGCAATGGTTATGTTGGCACTAACAATTGCATGTCGATATATTTGGTGGCGTTATCAATCAACCCTTTATTGGATTGATAATTTTAGCTTATTTTGCGGTTTACTGCTTTTATTGGCTGAAACTTATGCCTGGTGTGTGTTATTCCTCAGTTTTATGCAATGTATTTGGCCACTGCATCGAAAACCCGTTTCTATGCCTGAAGACATTACACAATGGCAAAGCGTTGATATTTTCATTCCTACCTATAACGAAGATTTACAAGTTGTTAAACCTACAATCTATGCCAGCTTAAATTTAGATTGGCCTAAAGATAAGCTCACTATTTATCTGCTTGATGATGGTGATCGTCCTGAATTTAAAGCATTTGCTCAAGAATTGGGTATTCGTTATATCGCACGAGAAAAACACGATTTTGCTAAGGCAGGTAATATCAATCATGCCTTAACACTCGCTTCTGGCGAATTTGTCGCTATCTTTGACTGCGACCATATTCCAACACGTTCATTTCTACAATTTACGATGGGATGGTTTTTAAAAGATGAAAAAATGGCTTTAGTACAAACACCTCACCATTTTTTCTCACCCGATCCTTTTGAACGTAATTTAGGTAATTTCCGTGAAACACCGAATGAAGGCACTCTCTTTTACGGATTAGTTCAAGATGGTAATGACACTTGGAATGCAACGTTTTTCTGTGGCTCATGTGCCGTTTTACGTCGTAGTGCATTGGATGAAATTGGTGGTATTGCTGTTGAAACAGTTACAGAAGATGCACATACCTCATTACGTTTACACCGTCATGGCTGGAGATCAGCTTATATTCGTATTCCACAAGCCGCTGGTTTAGCGACAGAATCATTATCCGCTCATATAGGTCAACGCATTCGTTGGGCGAGAGGAATGGTGCAAATATTCCGACTTGATAATCCACTCTTTGGTAAAGGCTTGAGCCTGCCACAACGTCTTTGTTACTTAAATGCCATGTTGCACTTTTTCTCTGGCATTCCACGGATGGTTTTCTTACTTGCACCGCTGACGTTTCTTTTTTTCCATGCCTATATCATTTATGCGCCTGCAGTTGCCATCGCCCTCTATGTTGTGCCGTATTTGATCCATATTTCACTCGCGAGTGCGAAGTTACAAGGTACTTATCGCCACTCATTTTGGGGTGAAGTTTATGAAACGATTTTGGCGTGGTACACCACCCGCCCAGTGTTGAGTACTCTTTTCTCTCCTCATAAAGGAACTTTCAACGTTACTGGCAAGGGTGGCGTGATGGAAAAAGGCTTTGTCGATTGGCGAATTAACCGCCCTTATTTACTCTTTCTCAACCTAAATTTACTGGGTATTTTGTTTGCCTTTTGGCGTATTGCAACAGGCGATCCTGATGAAGTTTGGGCTGTTGTGATGTGTTTATTGTGGGTTTGCTATAACCTTATCTTACTCGGTGTTGCAATTGCAGTTTCTGTCGAAACAAAGCAACAACGCCGTTTCCCTCGCGTTCGCGTTAAAGTTCCTGCTATGTTGCTGTTAAATAATGGCTCTCTCTATCGCTGTTATCTCTATGATTTTTCTGATAATAGCTGTGCCATTCTATTGCCTGATAATGTCACTCTTTCACTCTCTACAAATGAAAACATCACTCTATTACTCAGTGAAAATCAGCGCGAACATGCCTTTAATGCCAATATTTCACGTATTGATGGGCAAATTATTGGATTACAACTTCTTGAAATGACAACACAAAAAGCTATCCAATTTACCGCTTGTACTTTTGAGCGAGCCGATACATGGGCTGATTGGCAAAACGAACTCCCAGCCGACAGGCCTTTAAACAGTCTCAAGAACATTATTTTTATCAGCATGCAAGGTTATAACACCTTGTTAAAGCGTGCACCTTACTTTATTTACGCCACATTTCGCTTACTCGGTTTGTTTTTGCTGTGGCTTTCATCGTTACTCCCTCAACGCGTTAATGTTTCACAAATATTTCATCAGTCTTGAAGGAAAAACTCAGTTTTCTGGGAATTTATTCATAAACAATAAGATCATGGGTAACAATAATGAAAAAACGTTTTCTCATATTTGCCTTATTTATGCTCACTTCTTCGGTTCATGGAAATGAAACGCAAGAGGCGCAAACTAATATTTCAGCCCCCCCCGTTACACTAACTGAAGCATCTCCTGAAGTTATTTCTCAAGTAGGTATTGGAAATACACAACTGCCTTCTGCTGATGTCATACCTTCTACTCGTCAGAAGATATTAAAATTTGCAGAGACAGCACCTAGTTATGGCGCTCTTCATTTAACAGGCGTTAGCCCTGACGGCTATTTAGAATTTGGTGTACGTAGTGATGAATATGTTTCAAAAGCGACTCTCGATTTAGAATTTACACCATCTCCGTCACTCCTTCCTGTGGAATCTCATCTTAATGTCTATTTGAATGATGAATTGATGGGAGTTATTACCTTAAAACAGGAAGATTTAGGTAAGAAAAACCAAATTACGATCCCAATTGATCCTTTATTTATTCAAGATTTTAATCATATAAAACTCTCTTTTATTGGCCATTATCGTGAAATTTGTGAAAACCAAGCAAATACGACACTCTGGCTTGATGTGAGTAAAAGTAGTCAATTAAATTTGACCTTTCATTCACTCCGTTTAGGTAATGAATTAGCGTACTTCCCAGAGCCATTTTTTGACAGCCGTGATTTTGGTGAATTAACACTGCCGATGGTATTCAATCAATCACCTAATTTAGTTCAACAAAAGGCGGCTGCTATACTCTCTTCTTGGTTTGGTACTCAAGTTGATTGGCGTAAGCAAAATTACCCTGTTTATTATGATGCTTTACCAAATCAACACAGTATTGTTTTTGCAACTAATAAACAAAAACCAGTATTTTTAAAACAGCATCCCGATGTTAAAGCGCCAACTATCGAAATACTGACACACCCAACCAATCCTTATATTAAATTACTTCTTATTATGGGACGGGATGATAATGATTTGATCACTGCCGTAAACGGAATAGCCCGTGGACAAGTTATTTTCAGAGGAAATATCGTTACAATTAATGAAGTAGAAAAATTGATCCCTCGTGAGCCTTATGATGCGCCCAAATGGGTACAGTTGAATAAACCTATCTATTTTAATACATTGCAAGACTACGAAGGCCAGTTGCAATCTCGCGGATTAAAACCGAATCCTATTACGTTGAATATGACGTTACCGCCTGATCTCTTTATGTTTAATAATACGGGATTACAAATGCAATTGCGTTATCGTTATACCGCACCTGCGTTTCAAGATGCCTCTCGTATGTCTATCTCAGTAAACGACCATTTCATTAAAGCTTATCCTCTTGAGAAAGATAAAAAAGATAATCTTGTTATCGCTTATTTACCGCTTATTCAGGGCTGGATTGAGCATAAGAATTTATTGAATATTCCTGCTGTAAAACTAGGTGAACGTAACCAAATTACATTTGCCTTTGATTATACCAATCCAATTCCGGGGGGATCAGTAGATCAATGTATTACTTATCAACCTGTTCCAAATGCAGTGGCAATTGATGATTTATCTAGTTTTAACTTCACCGGTGATTATCGACACTATATTGCATTGCCTGACTTGCGGGTTTACAGCCACGCAGGCTTCCCATTTAGCCGTTATGCAGATCTGTCCGAAACTCTGATTTTTGTTAATCAGCAACCATCTCCAACTCAGTTGTCTACTCTATTAATTTCAACCGGGAATATCGGTGCTCAAACAGGTTATCCTGCACTGAATGTTTCATTAACCGATTCATTAGAGGATGTGCAAAAAAGGGATGTAGATTTGCTACTTATCGGCACAATTCCACCTGCATTAAATAATGATAAACAGATGAATGTACTGATTGATAAAGCACGTAGTGAAATTACTCTGCCTTCTCGTGAGATCAGTATCTTTAGCCACACAAGTTATCAACCCACTGATAAACGTCCTGATAGCCGTATCTCCCTGACGTCTAAAGGCTCAATGGGTGCAATTATTGGTTTCCAATCCCCATTCTTTTCACAACGTAGCGTTGTCGCTCTATTAGCTGATAGTACACAAGGTTACAAACTGTTAAATGAGGCAATTAGTGATAGCGGTAAGCGCGATGCAATGCATGGTTCAGTGGTATTAGTCAGAGAGTCTGGTGTAAATAGCTTACGTGTGGGTGACACTTATTTCGTCGGTTATTTACCTTGGTGGGAAGAAGTTTGGTATGTGTTTGCATCTCACCCTATATGGCTTGGTTTAGCGGCAATTATCGGCATTATTCTTGTCTCTCTTCTTATTTGGCGAGCAATGAAAATAAGAAGCCAACGTCGTTTAGCGGCTAAGGATTAAGCTATGTGGCAATTTGGTCACACACATCGCCACTCTGTTATTGCTCTCTTTTTGCTGACAGGCATTTTGCCTGTCACACAAGCCAGCGAAGAGGCAACGGAAGTCTTTTTGCAAGAGCAAGTAAGATTAGGAACATCCACGGGAAATGAAGCGTTAGTGGCTCAATCGTTGCATCGTTTAGCGTTAATTAAACCCAATGATCCTAATATCTTATTAATGCAAATTCAGTTTGCCGTTAAACAGAAAGATAATGCAAAAGCACAACAGTTATTTACTCAATTAGGTACTCAGTTTCCTCAATCAGAGCAATATCAACGTGCAATAAAAACTTTATCACTGACAACGGATGTTAATAGGCAAAAATTACAGCGAGCTCAACTTTACCGTACAGCTGGACGATATGATGATGCACTAAATTTATACGATGAAATTTATCGCGGAGTGCCACCTGATGAGACTTTAGCACTGGAATATATTCAAGTGCTTATGCAATCATCTCATGATGATAAGGTAGATAGGCTTCATCATATTTATCGCCAATATCCTCAGAATGCGAAAATAGCCAATCTCTATCAGCAACAATCAAAATCGACAGTTACAACAAGCACAACCAGTACGGCTTCCACTGTAAAACCTAAAACAGATGTTGCCTCATTGCCTATTGCGACTTTAAAACAAAAAGTACGACAACAACCTGATAATGCGGATGTTGTAGGTGCTTTAGGAGTGCGTTATTCTCGCGCAAATCAACGTGGTGCGGCTATTTATTATCTTTCACAAGCGCTGAAATTATCACCCAATCATGATAATAGCGGTCAATGGCGATCCATGTTTCAGGCTAATCAATATTGGCATTTGCTTTCAAAAGGCGATGAAGCGCTATTAAAGCAAGATTATAAATTAGCTGAACGATATTTTAATCAACTCAATAAGTTAAGTCCTTATGAAAGCGAGCCTTATATTGGTTTAGGTAACATTGCCGTTGCACAGCACCAATTGGATGTTGCAGAAAGCCATTATTTACAAGCCTTAAAATATCATCCTAATCACCCCGCAACTTTACATAGTCTCGCAGCACTTTATCGCCAACAGTCACATGATAAAGCTCAGCAATTTATTAATAGCTTAACACCAAGACAATATAAAAATTTGGCTGAAGATTATGGCTATATTATCTCAGGCATAAGACAAGATTTAGCCTCTGATGATGAACACAAAGAGCAATACCTTAGTGCGATTGAAAAACGTAAGGCAATTGCTAAAGATTATCCTAATGATGTTTGGAATATTTATCGCCTTACTGATGATTTATTAATAACTCAACAAGACTCTGAAGCTGAAGAGTATTTTAATCAACTTAATCGCCGTCTCCCTAATGATCCATCTCGTCTTTACGCCTATGCGCTATATCTCAATAAAACAGGACGAGAACCTCAAGCACTCAATACACTAAAAACAATTCCTTTGTCTCAACGTAGTGAGAGTATGAAAGCGTTAGATAGTCAATTACGTTTTGGTGAAATATTAGCGCATGCAGAGTCTCTACGCGCAAAAGGACAAGAAAAACAAGCTGTTGATTATCTTTTTGCTCATATTCCGCCAGAGCAGAAAATTCAGACTTATTTGCTATTAGCAGACTGGGCTCAAGAGCGAAATAACCTTGAACAAGCTTTAAGTTATTATCATACCGTTCTAAATCTAGAGCCTAACAATGAATCAGCATTATTAGGCGCAACAGATATTGTCTTAGAACAAGGGCAAAAAACACAAGCAAAATATTATCTTGCTAAAATTGAAACCCTTTCACCCAATCAATTTAGTAGCAATTCTCTTAGACGCGTTGCTAATGCAGAAAAAGAGGTGGGTAATACAGAAAAAGCACAACATTACTTTGCGTATTTAACGCAAAAAATCGAAACAGAGCCGGACAGTGCTGATCCTTTAGTATTGCGCGATATTGCTCGTTTTCAGCGTGATGAGCAACATAGTCAACAAGCCCACTATTATTATCAACAAGCGATGATCAAGGATGGAATAACAGATAGATTGCCAAAAGATAATATTGAGTACACCACATTAATGCATAATGACGAAAAAGATAACTGGTTATCTCGAAGCCTACGAGCTGATGCTCACACTCTTTATCGTCAACAAGAGTGGCGTTTTACTCTTGAACATGATTATTGGGGCTCTAGTGGTAGCAAAGGTTATTCGAAACTACGCGCTCACACCACGATGTTACAACTCGATCACCCTGTTTATGATGGTCGTTTCTTTTGGCGGGCAGATTTAGTTAATCTCAGCAGTGGCAAACTGGGTACATCACCTTATGACTCTAAATTTGGGACTTGTTATCGTACAGGCTGTTTCCCGTTAGAGCAAAAATCCTTTGGTGTGAGCCCCGCAATTGGCTGGGAAAATAGTCAATGGCAATGGGATTTTGGTACAACACCACTGGGTTTCGAAGTAACTGATTGGGTCGGTAAAATCGCCTATAATCATGATCTTTTTAATGTTGGCTGGACATTTGATGTTCACCGTCGTCCAGTAAATAGCTCTCAGCTGGCTTTTGCTGGTCAACGAGATATTTGGACTAACCAAACATGGGGCGGAGTGAGAAGAACCGGTATTCGTTTAAGCGGAAGCTATGACTTAGGCGGAAAAGACGGTTATTGGGGCGAGGTTTCTGTTGATAAACTGACGGGTAAAAACGTTGAAGATAATAGCAGTGTTCGAGGAATGGGTGGCTATTATTACAAACTTATCAATGAGAACAATCGCCGCGTTTCCGTCGGATTAAGCACAATGCTTTGGCATTATGATAAAGACTTAAGTGGATACACTTTAGGTCAAGGTGGTTATTATAGCCCTCAAAAATATGCCTCTTTAGGGATCCCGATTAATTATCGTGAACGCACTGAAAATTGGTCTTGGGAATTATCAGGCTCTCTTTCTTGGTCTTACTCCCAAACAGATGACAGGAAGCGCTATCCTTTACAAAATCTCATTTCGCCCGATAAATTCAATCGCTATATCAATGGATTTAGCCCTGAAGATCGAGAAGAGATGATGAGACTTTATTATCAAGAGCGTGATGCTGTTGATGAAGGGGACTCCAGTAATGGTTTTGGTTATACCGCAAGAGCACTAGTCGAACATCGAGTTACACCGCATTGGTTTATTGGTGCGGCTATTGATATTCAGCAAGCAAAAAACTATACCCCAAGCCATGCATTAATGTACTTACGTTATTCATTTGATGGTTGGAATGGTGATTTAGATTTACCGCCAAATCCTCTTATTCCTTATGCAGATTTTAAATAACGCTCAAATGTATTAAATACACAAACGGGAAGCACAGGCTTCCCGTTTAACATATTCGCTAAAGTTATGATAGCAAGTTGTCATTATTGCGTTTTACGAAAAAGCCCAACGAGCAACCAACCCACTATCATGGCAAGGACAAATAAAATACCTTGATAAAATCCAGCACCTGCTAATACCAAACCAGGCCCTGGGCAAATTCCAGCTAATCCCCAACCAAGACCAAATAATACACTGCCCAACACGAGTGGTTTATCAATCACTTTATTGGTCGGAATATTTAGAGGACACGCTAAAACACTTTGCTGTCTACGGCGTGTTAATTGGTAGCCAATCACACTGACAAGCAATCCTGCCCCCATAATGATCAATAAAGAGGGATCCCAGTTTCCTGTAATATCCAAAAAGCCTAGAATTTTTTGCGGATTGCTCATTCCACCAACAATCAATCCTGCACTAAATAGAAGACCACAAAGAAAAGCAACAAACTTAGTCATTTTCTTAGCCTCCTATTCCTATTACGTGGCGCTGAATATAAACGGTAATAAATGCAGTCACCATAAAGACTAAAACTGCCACCATCGAGCGACGAGATAATCGTGCTAACCCACAAATACCATGACCGCTAGTACAACCATTACCTAAACGAGTGCCTGCTCCCACCAGCACCCCGGCAATAATTAGCATCCAAGGCGACGTTTCAATTACTGGTGATAAAGGTTTATCAAAAAAATAAAACAAAGTAGGTGCGATTAGCATGCCAAGTAAAAATGCCCAACGCCAACCATTTCCTTGCTGCTTTATTGATAACACACCACCTAAAATACCGCTTATTCCTGCAATGCGGCCATTAAATAACAGTAAAATGGCGGCAGCTGCACCTATCATAAGCCCACCAATTGCCGCACTTAAAGGCGTAAAGTGAACCCAATCTATATTCATACATTAACCTGCTATCGGACAATAAAGCTGATAAAGCGTATTGAGTAGCACAAGAACTTTTTCATCAGCAATAGAATAAAAGATACGTTTTCCATCACGACGAGTATTCACTAACCCTTCATTACGCAAAACGGTTAGCTGTTGAGAAAGCGTCGGTTGACGAATACCTAAACTCTCTTCTAATTCACTCACACTTTTTTCGCCCTGACTTAGCTGACACAATAATAAGAGGCGATCGCCATTTCCTAGCGTCTTAAGCATACTAGACGCTTCATTAGCCGCCAATTTCATTGCATCTAATAAATCAGGTTGAACTCGTTGTGTCATGGTAAACTCCATAATCAATATACTTTTTAATAATATGTTAATTTATATATTGTGCAAGTTTTCTTTTTATTGCGTGTTTGTATAAGGCGCTATATGCTCTGTAACATGAAAACGGTAAGAGTCCCCATTGCCTTAGTGCAAAGCGTTATGCGAACACTGCGTGAAAAATTGCAGCAGGCTAATCTTTATCTTAATACAAATTACCCAGAACCTACTCTACATTATAATCAGAGAGGAACTATTGCAGGCAGTGCCTATTATGCAAATTGGGAAATCCGTATTAATCCTACATTATTGATTGAAAATAAACAGAATTTTATTGAAGAAGTTATTCCTCATGAATTAGCGCATTTATTAGTTAATCGCCATTTTGGTCGTGTAGCACCTCATGGGAAAGAGTGGAAATGGATGATGGAAACTGTATTACAAGTTTCAGCTAAACGTACTCATCATTTTGATGTCAGCGCCGTTAAAGCTAAGACCTTTCCTTATGCTTGCCAATGTGAAGAAGAACATCAACTTACAATTCGGCGTCATAACAAGGTATTACGTGGTGAAACTCAATATCGTTGCCGTCATTGTCAGTCAATTTTACAATTTATAGAACACGAACTCGTGTAGATAAAAATAAAGCCGATGTATTGATTAAGTCACATCGGCTTTATCTTGATAATAAATATGTGGGATTGTATTAAGCAAACTCGCTCATCACATGAGATGCGATTTCAAAGTAAATAATAAGACCTGTACCATCAATTAAGGTTGCGATAAACGGTGCTGAAACAACCGCAGGATCGATACCTAAACGCTTTAATACCATTGGAATTACAGACGATACAATCGCACTCCAAACAGTGATTGAAATGAGAGTTAAGCCAACAACAATCATCACTTCCATACCCACACCTAAAAACCAAGCACGCACAAAACCGGCAATACCCATAGTTAGTGCGACCATTATGGATGTGGTTATCTCTTTTCTTAATACAGACCAAACATTACGTAAGCTCACTTCCCCTAATGCCATAGCACGTACTAATGTTGAGGTGATCTGTGTACCACTATTCCCGCCTGTACCAATTAGCAATGGAATAAAGAAAGCTAATGAAATCGCAGCTTCTAATCTGTCTTCAAAGGCATGTAATACCGTACTAGTATACGCTTCTGCCACAAACAGCATCAATAACCACACAACACGTTTACGCCATAATGTCACTGGACTAGTTTCTAAATAAGGCTGCTCTAAAGGTGAGGTTGCACCCTGCATTTGTGCATCCAATGTATTTTCATCTTCAATTAATTCAGCAATATCTTGAGGACGTAAAACACCGACTAACTTTCCAAAATGCATCACCGGTACGCTGTCTAAACCGCTATGGCTAATCAGTTGATAAACATCATGACGATTCTGTTCTGGTGAAACAGAAAAAAAGGTTTGACGCATCACATCAGAAACAAATAGATCATTCGCAGCTGTTAATAATGATTTAACGGGCAAAATCCCATTTAGATAGTTATCTTTATCCACTACATATAAATAGGTTGGAATTAATTCATCTTTTAAATCATTAACCAATTGAGCTTTCACATTTTCAACAGAATCAGCGACAGAAATGGCAATATAGGACTGGCTCATATATGCGCTAACAGTTGCATCATCTTTTAAACGATTGTATTGGTCTTGAGTTGAGTTGTTTTTAGGTGTGTTTAAGGATGCATCTGCAACTAATACAGCATCCATTTTGTTTTGAGTATTGAATTTCATTTTTGTGGTTCCCTATTACTGTTTGTGTTTAGCAAATCAGTTCTCCATAGGGGCGAAACCAGAAGCGAGAATGCAAAAGCTATCTACACGTCTCGGTTTTAGCACTATACAACGTATCCGATGAATACTGGAAGTTACATGGGGATATACCTTCGGTCGATATATCCTGTCCTAATCTTGGGCGTCTCTCGACGTCGTCAGATCAGTAACCTGTGTTTGTATAGGAGCCTCGCCTAACGAGATACTGCACTTTTCTTGCGAATGCGGCGCGCATTATAACCACTCACAATATAATGAAAAGCCCGATAACGATTTTGTTTAAGTTCTATTGAAAAATAGTTCACGACATTCATCATACAATTAAATAATATAATTCCATTAGAAATTAATATATAAAAAAGAAATGAAGCTTTCCTACGAAAGTTAAAATCGTATACTAAGAAGGAATTTGTTTATTAATTGATTATTTAAATGCTAATTTTTGTACTCTTATTTCTTCTGCTTGCAAAAATATCTCTTTTACCGTTTTACCATCTAATGATTGACACATTTTACGAGTGATAATATCCGCATTTTTATGACGCCCTGCGATAACTAAATCATTAAAATTAATATCATTAAGAATAGCTAATTCTATTGCTTCATCAAAACGCGTTTGTTCATCAAGGGGGAGTGAATTGCGCATTTCAACAATTGAGATACGTAGCGATTCTACATTAGAGCCATCAAGGGTTTGTTGAGGTTTTTCACAGCCAGATAACATGACACTAAACAAACAAATAACTAACAATTTTTTCATATATCCCCCCTACCCAGTCAATAGTTTAAATAATAGCAGAATGTTTATAAGGAAACTCCCCACTAACTAAAATATATTTTTAATGAGTCATCATTTCCAATATTTTTATTATTCTGAATAAATAAAAACCATCTTTAATTTAAAATAAAGGGAAGCATTTTCCAGATTATTCGTTTTTTTAATGGGAGGAATAGACATAAAAAACCCTGTTAATAAATTAACAGGGCAAAAAAACAGGAAAATAGAAGGGAATACTTAATAAAAAGAGGTTAAGCGAGCTCAACATCTCCTTTTAAACGACAGCTACATGCTAAGACATAGCCTTGAGCTATCTCTTCAGCCGTTAATGTACTGGTACTGCTGACATCATAATCACCACTCGCAATGCGAGTTTTGCAACTACCGCAAACTCCTGCACGACAAGCTGCAAAGACAGGAACTTTATTTTCTTCCATTGCTGATAATAAAGTTACACCAACAGGAACTTTAATTTGTGATAATGGATGACGAATAGTCATGGTTAATTGTTCATTTTCATCAACACAAACAGGCTCATCACCAAAACGTTCCATAAAGATATTCTCAGCAGGTACACCAAGATTTCTTGCAAAACGTCCTGTGTCTTCCATATAGCTATTTGGACCACAGCACATGACAGTACGACTCGCAATATCAGGGACTAATGCAGCTAATTTTTCTTGAGAAATGCGTCCACTAAACAACCCTTTATTATCAGGCAATTTTGGCATCATGATAAAATTGAGATTGTATGGATATGCATTTGCTAATTCGATCCACTCTTTCTCAAAAATAAACTGACTTTGCTCGCGAATATTAAAAATAACCGTGATATCCGCTTTAGGTTGATTATTTAACAACCAACGTGTCATCGACATAACCGGCGTCACACCACATCCGGCCGCCAACATTAAATAGCGCGCACCTTCTTTACCCGCACAAGTAAACTCACCCTGAGCATCAGATAACCAAAGATAATCACCTGGTTTTACTTGTGATGTTAACCAACCTGAGCCTATGCCATTTTCTAAACGACGAACGGTTAAGGTGATAAATGGGCTTAATCCCGGAGAAGATGAAATGGTATAAGCGCGCAATGTTTCATCACTATTATTGATACTCACCAGTGCAAATTGGCCCGGTTTATAAGAATAAAAGTCATGATTAATTAAATTTAGCGTCCACACTTCAGGTGTTTCCTGATTAATAGAGTGAACTTGCATACGATTAGGACAAAGAGAAGTAGGCATCGTCATGGATATTGATCCTTCACCGAAGCCCGCAGGCTTCGGTAATGATAATGAATTTAAAACATTAAGCAGAAAGAATATCTTTAAGATCTTGTTCTGGTGTAGTAATAGAGCGCATACCAAATTTCTCATTTAATACCGCCAGCAGATTGTCAGTTAAGAACGCTGGTGCTGTTGGACCGGTATAAATGTTTTTCACGCCTAATGAAAGCAGAGTCAATAAGATAACAATCGCTTTTTGCTCGAACCAAGAGAGAATTAAAGACAGTGGCAAGTCATTCACACCACAACCTAATTTCTCAGCAAGGTTAACGGCTAGCATAATCGCTGAGTAAGCATCGTTACACTGACCCACATCAAGTAAGCGTGGTAAGCCTTCTAAAGTACCGAAATCCAGTTTATTGAAACGGTATTTACCACACGCTAAGGTCATAATTAAACAATCTTGTGGAATTTCTCTTGCAAGATCGGTGTAGTAACTACGTTCACCACGGCTACCATCACACCCCCCCACTAAGAAAACATGACGTAATTTTTTCTGTGAGACTAAATCAATCACAGTATCAGCAGCATTTAATAGTGTTTCACGACCGAAACCGACAGTAATTAAATGCTCAATTTCATTGTATGGGAAACCTTCTAATGATTGTGCTTGTTCAATCATTTCAGAGAAATCATCACCAGTAATATGTTTCACACCCGGCCAACCAACAATACTACGTGTCCAAATACGGTCACCGTAATTACCTACATTTGGGTCAATAATACAGTTTGAAGTCATTAATACAGGGCCAGGAAATTTTGCAAACTCAATTTGCTGATTCTGCCAACCACTACCGTAGTTACCCACTAAGTGTTTGTATTTTTTAAGTTCTGGGTAACCATGAGCAGGTAACATTTCACCATGAGTATAAATGTTGATCCCTTTACCTTCAGTTTGCTCAAGAAGCATTTGCAGATCTTTCAGATCATGACCTGAAATTAAAATAGCTTTACCTGCAACAGGGCGAACGTTAACAGTAACGGGTGTAGGGTTGCCGTAAGCTTGAGTTTCGCCTTTATCAAGAATAGCCATAATACGGAAGTTCATTTGACCAATGCCCATCGCATTTTCTAACAACTCATTCATATCTGAAGGATCAGTGCCTAACCACGCCATATAGCGATGATATTCTGCATAAATTTCATTGTCATACTGACCTAAAACATGCGCGTGCTCCATATAAGCCGCAGCCCCTTTTAAGCCATACAGGCAAAGCATACGTAACCCATGAAGATCATCACCGATTTGCGCTTTATCTGCATTTAAAGCAAAAAGCTGAGCTTGTTTTTGTAAGCTGTCTAAATCGCTACCGGCTAATTGAATTTCAGCTCTTGGATTAGTGACTTGAATTGCTGCATTTTTCGCTAAAGTACGAGATTTCAAGCTTTCACGGAAATAGATAGCTTCTTTCGCATAACCGACAATACGATCAGAATCAAAGTTGACGTTAGTTAACGTAGAGAAAAAAGCACGAGGAGCAAAGCTATCTACATCATGATCAATAATACCGACACTACGCGCAGCCAAAGCCCACGCTGAAAGTCCTTCTAATACTGCAACGAGTAAATCTTGAAGATCTGAAGTTTCTGCTGTTTTACCACACATACCTTGCGCATAGGCACAACCATTACCTACAGGCGTTTTCATTGTTTGTTCACATTGCACACAATACATATCGTATTCCTTCTAATAAAAGATAACGCTTTATTTTTATAAGTTGCATTCTATATGCAACATAAGAATACGCCATTTTTATAAGAGAGAAAGTGCAATATTGAACAATTTGAATGTTGTTTGATCTAACGCAATTTTTAGCAAATCTTTTAATATCTCTTTTTTTATCCTTTGATTTTGCTTAAGCCTCAAAATAATTTTTCCAAAAAAGAGAGTGCTATTGCATTGTGCCGATGATGACCAAATGAGAAGGAATATTTAACAATTATTGATGGTTGTTTTTTGTCTAATCATATAAAGACTCAGAGATGAAACGATTAAGTTTATTCATTTTTGTTAGAACAGCAATATTCATTACTATTTTTTATAGTTAATATCACCTATTGCATCAATAGCTAATAAAATTATTTCAATTGAGATATGTTATTAGCACGAGTATTACGAAATGAAACTACACATTTGGATGATACTCATCCCTACATTGGAGATTAAAAATGATTAAATTAAATAATGTTCCATCAGAATTTCGCCCTCTAGAAAGCTACAAAATGCTAATTGGAGGAGAATGGGTATCTAGTACATCGCAAAAAACAACGAAAACCTATAGCCCAGCTACGGGTGAATTATTAAGTGAATACCAATCGGGTAGTGCTGAAGATGTTGAACGCGCAGTCAGTGCTGCACGTAAGGCATTCAAAACATGGAGTAAAACGTCACCTGCTGAGCGTCAAGCCCTCTTATTAAAAATCGCAGATCGCTTAGAGCAAGAACAAGAACGCTTTGCTTGGATTGAGTCATTAGATAATGGTAAGCCACTCAATGAGTCGAAAAACATAGATTTACCTGCCTCTATTGACCATTTTCGATATTTTGCAGGCGTGATACGCTCTCATACCGATGAAAGTGCCGTCCTAGACGAAAATACCATTAGCCTTGTTATTCGCGAACCTATTGGTGTTGTGGGGCAAATTATTCCATGGAACTTCCCATTATTAATGGCAGCATGGAAATTAGCACCGGCGATTGCAGCGGGTGACACAGTGGTTATTAATCCAGCAACACTGACTTCCCTTTCATTATTAGAGCTAGGTCGTATTTTAAATGAAATATTACCCGCGGGTGTGATTAATATTGTTACCGGACGCGGATCTGTTGTAGGACAAGCTATTTTAGAACACGAAGATATTGATAAACTTGCGTTTACTGGCTCTACCAATGTGGGTTATACCGTAGCAGAAGCTGCTGCGAAAAAAATGGTCCCAGCAACATTGGAATTAGGCGGTAAATCAGCCAATATCGTGTTCCCTGATGCGAACATGAAAAAAGCAGTCAAATATTCAGCATTGGCAATATTGATGAACCAAGGACAAGCCTGTGAATCAGGTTCACGTTTGTTCTTACATAAAGATATTCATGATGAATTTTTGAAAGCATTAAAAGCTGAATTTGAGAGTATACGTGTCGGCGATCCACTTGATCCGAATACACAAATGGGTACACAAGTTAGCCAAGATCAAATGGATACCATCTTAGGCTACGTTGAACTCGCGAAAAAAGAAGGTGCAACTGTTTTAACCGGTGGTGAGCGTATTACTGGTGAAGGTTATGATGACGGCTTCTTTGTTCGTCCAACTATCATCATCAACGCAACAAACCAAATGCGTGTTGCCCGAGAAGAAATTTTTGGGCCTGTGTTATGTGTTATTCCATTCGATAATGAAGATGAAGTGATCGAAATGGCGAATGACTCTGAATATGGCCTTGGCGGTGGTGTTTGGACTCAAGATATTAACCGTGCCTTACGAGTTGCAAAAGCAGTAAGAACCGGTCGTATGTGGGTTAACACTTATCACGAACTCCCTGCTCACGCGCCTTTTGGGGGGTACAAGAAATCAGGTTTAGGACGTGAAACACATAAAATGATGTTAGATGCTTATAGCCAAGTGAAAAACATCTTTATCAGTATGAAAGAATAAAATTTTCTCTCTTTTCTAAATTCTTATAAATATAATATCTATACTCATCTCTTCGCCTTCTCCCCAGAAGGCTTTTTATTATCTGTAATTTCCTCAAACCCCACGTTATTACCATAAAAAAAACCGCATACTTATCGCTATAAAGCATACGGTTTTATGTTGTGTTGTTAGCTCATAAGTAAGAACGAGTTACTCTACTTCAGCTTCTTTTTTACTCACTGAGTGAGTTTCTTTATCTAATTCAATATTATCGGCGTTAACATCTTTTATATGCTCTCTTGTTAAGCGATAAACAACAGGACTTAATAAAGCCAATGCAATTAAGTTAGGAATAGCCATCATTGCATTGAGTGTATCGGCTAACAACCACACAAACTCTAACGATTGTGTCGCACCAATTGGTAACGCAATTAGCCATGCAACCCTAAATGGCATAATCGCTTTAGGTCCAAAAAGATATTGCACACATTTTTCACCGTAAAAACTCCAGCCTAAAATGGTGGTAAAAGCAAAAATGGCTAATGCAATTGCCACAATATAGTTACCACCCGGAATAGCCGTAGAGAATGATGCGGCGGTTAATGTTGCTCCACTTTGCCCTGTTAACCATTGTCCTGTAATAATAATGGTTAATCCTGTAACAGAACAAACGATGATGGTATCAATAAAAGTCCCCAACATCGCAATCAAACCTTGGCGAACAGGGTTTTGTGTTTTTGCTGTCGCATGGGCAATTGGCGCACTACCCAATCCTGCTTCATTTGAGAAAACACCACGCGCTACACCAAAGCGGATCGCAGCCCAAACAGCTGCACCCGCGAAACCACCTTGAGCAGCAACAGGTGTAAACGCAGATTTAACAATAAGGACAATTGCATCTGGGATCGCAGTCGCATTCAGTGCGAGGACAACAATACCTGCACCAAAATAGCCAACGGTCATAATAGGAACTAATTTACCGGCAACATCAGCAATACGCTTAATGCCTCCAATGAGTACAGCACCGACTAAAACAACGAGCACAATAGCTGTTATTGTTGTCGAAATACCAAAGTTACTTTCCAGTACATCAGCGACAGAGTTTGCTTGCACTGTATTACCAATACCAAATCCTGCAAAACTACCAAAAACAGCAAAAACAGTGCCTAACCAAACCCAATTTTTACCTAAGCCATTTTTGATGTAATACATTGGGCCACCGACATAGTTTCCGTATTTATCAACTTCACGAAAACGTACAGCAAGCACGGCTTCTGAATATTTGGTTGCCATTCCCACTAATGCGGTCATCCACATCCAAAACAACGCACCGGGGCCACCTAAGACAACAGCTGTTGCAACACCGGCAATATTACCAGTTCCAATAGTGGCAGAAAGCGCGGTCATTAAGGCATTAAATGGCGATATTTGCCCTTCACCTCTTTTGTCATTTTTTTCAAATAAAAGCTTAAACCCTGTTCCTAACTTCCTAATAGGTAAAAAGCCAAGTCGAAACTGCATAAAAAGGCCGATACCGAGAATGCCGACAAGCATCGGAACTCCCCATACCACGCCATTTATAGCGCTTAATATATTTGTGATGAAATCCATAATTTACCCTTTCTCGTCCAAATGTTATCTAAATATGTATTTTTTGTTATCAATTACACTAAAGATGAAAAAAGGAAAATATGCTAGAAAAAAAAACAACTAACTCTAAAATTGGCTTAGTTATGTGAGAAATATCACTTCATTATTAAATTACGCTATCATTAGGTTCATCGTTACAATACTTCAATCAAAGTTATGCATAATCATAAATCAGTACAAAACAGCCAAAATGAACGACGCTTTAATCTGTTCAGAAAAGCGCAAGAAACCAATCTTGCACCACTAAAAATCCTGTTATTGTCCGCTATAGTTGGCTCTTTGGCTGGACTAGTGGGTGTTTTATTTGAAAAAAGTGTTAGTTGGGTGATTCATTTTCGACAAGAAGAATTTATTAAAACCTTTACTAATCCTTATATCCTAGCAATCTGTACATTACTTTTTTCCTCTATTCTGGCAATGCTTGGATATTATTTAGTCAAGAAATTTTCACCCGAATCAGGGGGATCCGGAATACCTGAAATTGAAGGGGCCATGATAGATATTCGCCCAGTTCGTTGGTGGCGAGTATTGCCTGTAAAATTTATTGCCAGTATTGGGACGTTAGGTTCTGGTATGGTATTAGGACGAGAAGGCCCAACAGTACAATTGGGTGCCAATATCGGCCAGCTCGTAAATGATATTTCTAAAGTAAAAGATAAAGAGTCACGCCATACTCTATTAGCTACCGGAGCCGCAGCAGGATTAACCGCAGCTTTTAATGCCCCTCTAGCTGGTATTTTATTTATTATTGAAGAGATGCGTCCTCAATTTAAATACAGCCTTATTTCAATTAAAGCAGTTTTTATTGGCGTTATTATGTCTTGCATTGTTTTTCGCCTATTTAATGGTGAAGGCGGTATTATTCATATCGGTAAGTTTTCATCTGCACCACTAAACACACTCTGGTTATATTTAGTTTTGGGTATGTTATTTGGCATTATTGGCGTTATTTTCAGTAAATTACTTTTTTATATTCAAACCCAGTTTCAACATTTTTATCAAGATAAAACATCACGTTTTGTTTTAACAGGTGGGATCATCGGCGGGCTTTGTGGCTTATTAGCATTAATTATTCCTGAAATAACCGGTGGTGGATTTAGTATTATTCCAGCATTAAGCACAGGACAATACTCTCTTATCGCCCTATTACTTTTCTTTGTTTTACGAACCATAACATCCATTATCAGTTTTGCTTCAGGTGCTCCTGGCGGTATATTCGCCCCAACTCTGGCATTAGGTACGTTATTTGGTAGCGCCTTCGGATTAACTGCAACCTTACTTTTCCCTGATTATCAAATTCAAATTGGTACATTTGCCATTGCTGGAATGGGAGCTTTATTTGCAGCAACCGTAAGAGCACCTCTAACAGGGATCGTCCTCGTATTAGAAATGACTGATAATTATCAACTTATCCTACCGATGATCATTACCTGCTTAGGTGCAACAATGTTGGCACAACTATTAGGTGGTCGCCCTATTTATACCGTTTTATTAGAACGAATATTGCAAAAATCTGAGGAAAAAGAGCAAACAAACAAAGCCAATGACATTAAAAACGATAAATTACCACAACAATAAAACTCGCTTAAACAGATAAAAAAATACCCCAATTATTTGGGGTATTTAAAAAGAGATGATTGTACTTAACTATTTTTTACGTGCGATTAAAGTAGCAAAGTTTAGGGCGATACGATTGCCATTTGCATCTGTTTTATGTAAATGCCCTGGGTTTTCATTATATTTAATAATCTCCCATTCTTTATAATAATCAGCTAATTCATTTGGACGTAAAAAGGTTTTAAATGGAATTTCAGCAGGATCACTATTTGGCGTTTTAACAGGGCAAACAATCACATTAATACCATTAGAGTTGGTACATTTCTGCATATTTTTAATAATACTTTCAATACGTTCTCGTTGACAAAACATCAAGACAACAGTTGAAAGAATAATATCGTATTTATCTGTCAGTGAAGCTTCATTAATATCATATAAGCCGCTTTTTACCGCTAACCCTGTTTTGGTTTTAACAGTTTCAATAGCATCAATATGCGAGGCATTAATATCTAACGCTGTTACATCATAACCTTGAGATGCCAAATAGAAACTATTTCGACCACGACCAGCACCTAAATCTAACACCTTACAAGGCTGGGTAAATGTTGCCATATAACGTACTTCAGAATGTGGTAATGATAAGTCATTTTCTTTAAATAGCTTATCTTCTGGAGCACATAAAAAAGAGAGTTGGCAACGAACATCATCGCTCGCTTTATCTATTTTATGCCACTGTTGAGGTTGAATTAAAGGTGGCTGATTGTCAGTATCACACTCCACTGAAATCTGTGAACCATCATCATTAAAAACAACAAATGTCATGTTACCTTGCAATACCCGCATTTGGGCATAAGTGCCTTCCTTTGTATTGTGACGTTCTAATAACGCTAAAGGAATGGATGTACGAGTCCACTCAGGCATTGTTTTATAACTTACAAGTTCCATAATTCAACCTCAATTAAGATGCATTCTAAATACATCTTATGGTAATCATTATCTTTCGTAAAGAAGGTTTTATCAAAATTATGATTTTAAATATTTATTTAAAAGCAAATCAGTCACATCTGATGAAGAAATAGATTCACCACACAAAACTTTCATCATAATTTCTTTACCTAATGATGCTAAAGAAAACAGCATATTTGGGCGTAACCGACTGATTTTATCTCTATTCTCATCTTGATTAATAATAGTGATCAATTTGGCATTAACATTAGAACATTCTTGGATAGTCAGTAAAATAAAGGTATTTTCTGCATCACTTTCAGATAAAGTCGCCACCCAACTCGCTTTTGCAATATTGGCAGATAGTAATGTTTTAAGATTAGTAGGATCGCCTTCAATAATATTGGCTTGCGCATCATAAGAAGCTTTGCTTTTATCGGTACAAATCGCAATAACCTGTTTCCCTTGCTCTCTTAACCCTTTTTCTAATTGAGAAGCTAATACCGATGAACCAATAATAATAAAATGATTATGCATTTTAGCTATCCTCTTCTTAACAATATCGCGAGTACCACGCGCAAGAAATCCCATGACATACACAATGGACGTGGTAAAAACAGTTATTCCCAAGATAACAACAGTAAGAGTAAAAATACGTGCATTCGTGCTAACTGGCACAATATCGCCAAATCCTAGCGTCGTCATACAGACAATAGAAAAATAGAACGCATCCATCAGCGTTGTTATATGTGGCTTAAACTCATCACCAATATAAAGACTTCCCAGCATTGAGAATAACAGCAAAGAAAGGATACAGATAAAAGCCACAAAGCCAGCACTAGTTAAACTATGATGCGGAAATGCACGCCAACTCATCAGCAACCCAATAGCTAAAATAAAAGAAAAATAGGATTGAAAACCCATTTGCTGATAAACAGCAACATCAAGAAAAATAATGGTGGCTAATAAAATCAACGAGACGCACCACGCAATTCTAGCGCCCAGATACATAAATATTGAAAGCAAGATTAAGGCACAAGCTAACATGACCTTGGGTATATCAAGAAGTTTTAATACACCTAAAGATTTAAGCCATGCTGAAACCCCATGGATTTCCCAATCCAGATAAATACCACGAGACAGCAAAATAGAGTAAATGATAAAAGTACCATTTAAGATAAGTAATAAAGACATCATTTTTCTTGTCACTTTAGATGTCTCTATTACATTCAGTATTGCGGATAATTTCATATTAGATATCGTAAATACTCAGCTAGTTATTTAAAGGAATATTATCTAATCCTTGAAATTTAAAAGGTTCTGCGGGTTTAAAATGACTTGTCGCATTTGCAGAATAGATTATCGACTGCTCTTCACCTAATGGTAATGTCATCACTTTCCCACTCTCTTTTGAAAAATCAATTTCCTTTAAATTAACCCAAAAGGTATTTGGCGATAATGCTGATTCAAAAAAATATAATTGGTTTTTATGATCAGCGACAGTTCTCCAGCGTGTGGATGAAATTTCTGGTGATTCAGCCGTACTTAGTCCATAAGGTACAGATACATTTCTGATCACACCAAATACACTGGCAAGCGATTTTTTACTCGATTGAGCTTTAGGAATGGCATTCACATAAAAAGAAGCTCTAGCAAAACGATCTGAGGCTCGATTAGTCCCCGGTAACATCACGGTTCCACCAATTTGTTGCCAATAACTGTTCAACGCTAATTGTTCTGAAAAAATAGGAGAGTTCGTCATCACTTGATACTCTTTGCTATGATGAATCACTTGCTTACCATTAATATATTCAATAATAGCGCTATCTCCCGTTGCATCTGAAAGCGAGAGATGTAACGTTGCCATTCTATCTTGTCCAGGAACTTTATCTGTTAATACAATAAAAGGCTCACTGTCTAATGCATTGACAGCTTCTTCAACTGAAGCAAAATTATCTAATACATACTGCGCCCATGCAGAAATTGAAATCGCCGGTTTTTCTTTGGTATACGCTGGATAATCTGATTCAGCCAACCACAATAAATTAGCCACTAAACCTTTTTCATTCATACCATCGGTCGTAGAAATATCATAACCTGATGCAATCACACTTCCATATTTAGATGTCCATTTTATCGAGTTATCGCCAGCTTCTCCAGAGCGTTGCATTCCTTGTGGAAATACCCATAAATTTGTTCCTATATCATATTTCCAGTCCATCGAGCGAGCTGTAATAATTTGATTATTGTCGCCTAAATAAACAAGCCGAGTACATGCATCAACATCAGTAATACCTACTGTGAAAAAACCAGAGATAAGTAGAGTACCCAAAAAAGTATGGCGTAATTTTTTCATTATGATTCTTTCCTGTTAAACGAATGGATGGCTTCTTTGTTATGACCTTTCTTTGCACCGACTTAGAATAGATAAAGCCTCAACATAAATATTAATCCTATTAAAAAATAAGAATTATTATTTAAGTATAAGATCATTCATCATAATTGTGCATAAAAAAACCGATACGTTAAAGTATCGGTTTATAAATCATCTAGGCAATAAGAGGCTTTATTGCCTTAAAAAAGCATTTAATTACGCTTTTTTTACACCTTCAACAGAGATAATTAATTCTGCTTCTTGTGATTTTGGTCCTAAATCTGATTTAAAATTAAACTCTTTCAGATTCACTTTACCTGTTGCTTCAAAACCAGCGCGATAACCTTTCCAAGGATCAGTTCCTTCGCCAATTAATTTTGCATTTAATGAAACAGGTTTAGTCACACCATTTAATGTTAAATCACCTGTAACTACATAGTTTTCGCCATCACGAATGACTTGAGTTGAAACAAATCGAGCTTCAGGATATTTGCTTACATTAAAGAAATCAGCGCTACGTAAGTGCTTATCACGTTCTGCATGATTAGTATCTAAGCTTCCTGTTTTAATCACAACATCAACTTTGTCTTTCGATGGATCTTCTTTATCGTAACTAAATGTACCATCGAAATCTTTAAAAGTGCCGTATAACCAGCTATAGCCTAAATGTTGGATACGAAACTGTACAAATGCGTGTTGGCCTTGTTTATCAATAGCATAATCTGCTGCTAAAGCAGTACTTGCATTAAATAACAACGCACTTGCGGTTAAACCTAATAAAGCTTTCTTAAACATTGTTATCTCCATAATTTCGTTTTATAAGTTTAATTATTTAGTTCGCATTCCTAACATGCGTTTTAACGTGACATCTTTATCAATAAAATGATGTTTTAAAGCACCAGCCGCATGTAACAGCGATAACAAAACCACTGCCCAAGCTAGATAAAGATGAATATCACCAGCTAAATCCGCTTGTTCGGCTTCCCCTGTAAAAATGGCAGGTACAGAAAACCAATCAAATACAGATATAGCTTGTCCATCTGCGGTTGAAATTAAATAACCACTAATCAGAATAGAAAATAAGATTAAATATAGAAGCATATGTGCAATATGAGCGCTAATGCGTGTCAATTGACTGTAACTTGATAAAGCTTTAGGAGGTGGTGAGACCCAACGCCAAATCACACGTACTATCAGAATAATAAATAAAAGAATACCAATGCTCTTATGTATTTCAGGTGCAGAATGATACCAGCTATCATAATATCCTAACGTCACCATCCACAGCCCTAAAGCAAACATGCCATAGACAGTCAGCGCAGACCCCCAGTGTAAAAGGAGTGATAAGTGACCATAGCGAGACACATTATTTCGCCATTGCATAATAAAAACCCAATAGTTTCTAATTCATTAAAATAATGTTATCTAGTTTAGTGTATTGAGAATAAATTGTTAGCCCATAATTCAACAAATAATTTGCTTATCATTATCAATAATAATCAATAAGTAATGAGCTCTTATTAGTCACTCTGTTGATTATCTAATCAATGACATTGTTGGATCAGTTTTTTTCACAATAAGATAGGTGTATTAGCAGGTGTTTATATACATAATAAAAAGAATAAATAGAGAAGTAAAAATAAGAAGCTAAATAAGATCAATACAACAATTGTCCAACCATAAAAACAATTGTATTTTTCACTTATTCTAAATTAGAACTTATTAAACAAAATACGATAATAATGAGAGGGACCGTAAAAAAAACGGATAACCAGCGCATTTCACGTACAACACCAAAAATAATACCAACAATACAAACAAAAAATATAACAGGCATCATTTCTGAGTAGTGATCATGACAATAGTGCATTAATAAATTAATCCACGAGTGATCGTTTTGCATATAAAAATTTCAACCAATAAAAATAAATTTAAATTAAGATAGTGATAAATTACTATCATTAACAAATAAAACAAGCGTCGTATTATAAATATCAATCATCGCGCACAAAGATATTAAAACACTTCACATTTTAAATAGAGACAACATTACCAAATAAAAATAAAAATTTAAGTTAAATTCCCAATAATATAAAATGAATAATGTCAAATACGTATAATCCATTCAACTAAATACAATATCCTTATTAATATCACCTTAGACGAACGAAATAATAATTTCATTTAATTTCAAATAAAGAAAATTAATTTCACAAAGTGATAATAAAAGCAATAAAGAATAAATAAAATAGAGTTTTAAACATCAAATAATTACCTTTAGGTCATTCATTTAATTGGAATTAACTCTATATTTCATTTTAATTACTATTAGCTAAAAACATTCAAATCCCAAGCAAAAAACACTACAATTACAATAGTATTTTTATTGAGGGCACCATGTCTACTGCAACAAATCTGAATGAACTACAGGAACAAGTTCGCTCCCGCTATAATGGATTAAGTAAAAGGCTACAGCAGGTTGCACATTATCTACTTGATAATAAAAACAGTGTGGCATTTGATACAATTGCGATCCTTGCAGATAAAGCAAATGTTCCTCCATCGACATTAATTCGTTTTGCCAATGCTTTTCATTTCAATGGCTTTAATGAAATGAAACAATTATTTCAAAATCATCTGATGAATGAAATGGTAAACGAAAATGAAAATTTAACTTATAAACAAAAATATAAAGAGGAGCCTCCTAATCTGAATGAGCCTGCCTATATTTTGCAAGAATTTGCGCAAGCAAATAGCCATTCATTGCAACAATTGGCAAATCAGACTCACAGAGAAATGTTAAATAAAACATTACAATTACTGGAACACGCTGAAACAATTTATATTTGTGGCTTTCATCACTCATTCAGTGCTGCAAGTTATTTTTTTCATGCTCTCTCGCATATCTCTTGTGAGACTGTTTTTGTTAACAGTTTAGGAGGGATGTACAAAGAGCAATTGAGAAATATTACACATCGTGATGTGCTCTTTGGCATTCACTTCCACCCGTATTCAGATGAAATGCAAAAAATGTGTGAAATGGCGACTTACAAAGAAGCAAAACAGATTATTGTTACTGATAGTCCAATTAGCCCATTAGCGAGTCTAAGCGATGTTTGTTTAACAGTTAAAGAAGCTCAAATAAAAACCTTTCGTTCTCAAACGTCAACAATGTGTTTACTACAAGCAATTTCCGTCGCTTTTGCTTTTAGAAAAAAACGTTAATGATATTTTACCCCAAACTGCACCTTAATTAAGGTGCAGTTTTTCATAAAATAAATAATTTTTAAAATGCTATTTAATTGAATATTATCTCAACTATTAATCAAATATTAAATAGCTTAGTATCTTATTGAAAACTATTTTTAAGAGTAAATCCAGAATGTTTCATTTGTGATGAGAAAAGCAATCATTTAGCATTAATTCATACCACCAAAGATCATTAAAGGATTAAATTAAATGCTATTTAAAAAATTATTTTTAATTGTTTTCTTATTTCCAGCTTTCTCCTATTCAAATACGCATTCAATAAAAGAAAATAAAGAAGAACCAATAATCGTAAATATTCCCAGTATTTCATTAGGCGAAAAAAGTAAAGCATCTGGTAACGGTTCAATTGCAATAGGAACAAATAGCCAAGCTAAAAATACACATTCAGTTGCTATAGGAGCTAATTCATTAGCAACTGAAGAAAACACAGTGTCATTTGGTAATATTGAAAATAATCATACTTCTCGATTAGTCAATATTAGTGATGGTAAAAATAATACAGATGCAGTAAATCTTATTCAAACTAAGAAATTGGTAGATAAAAATAGAATAACAACAACTAACGCCATTAATCAATTAAAAAGAACTGTCAGTACAGATATCAGTGATCTTAAAACCCATGTTAATGATTTTGATAATTATTATAGAAAAAGACAAGCTGAAATCACAGATTCAATTGCAAATTTAGATAAAGAAATTATCGCGTTAGAGAAGAAAGTATTTGCTGGCATTGCTTCATCTGTTGCAATGACTAGCATTCCTTATCTTACTCATCACACCTTAAGTGGCGGAATCGGTATTAGTAATTATCGAACAGGCACAGCATTTGCTGGAGGTGTACAATATAAACCGAATAATGATATTGCATTTCGATTAAACTCCTCCATTAATAGTGAAAAGGAAATTATTATTGGTGGTGGATTAGCTTATGGTTGGTAATCGATTTTCTTTTCTATAATCAGAATATTATTAAAAAATAACTTTATAATTAAAGCGGTAATATCTAAGTAATATTACCGCTTGTTTATAAAAAACGTAATTAGCAATTTAATAAAAATGAGCCATTTAAAGAGAGATCGATAAGTTTAACTTTAGTATCTCTAATATATTTTTTGTAATATAGACTATTTTTTATATACTAGGATTATAAGCTAGAGAAAAAAGGAATAAAAAATGAATTATATATTTCAAAAAATGACCGCTAAAGATATTAATGCAGTCGCACTATTATTACAGGCAAATTCTGAATCTCAGCAAGGTGGATTATATGGCGAATACCCTCTAAATAAAGTTGAGGCGATGTATCAAAGTAGCACTAACGCCATCATTGCACTTTATCAAGCAAATATTGTGGCTGTTGTTTTTAGCTTTCCTGTTACCTCTTTTTCGATCCCTCCAATTGCTCAAGCTATTAATCAACACTTTCCAGAAATAACACAAAATAATTGGTTTTACGGTCCTGTTTGTATAGATAAATTGCATCGTGGAAAATCTCTATTAAAAGATCTCTACCAGCAAATCTCTTCTTTACATGGCGGGCATCCTATTGCATTTGTGAATAGTGAAAATATTCGATCACTAAAAGCACATCAAAAACTAGGTATGGAGATCATTAAAAATTTTGAGTTTAAAGGCACATCTTGGTGGGTCATTAAAGGACAATGAAAACAAACGAAAGAAAAATACTTACACTTTCTTTTATTCAGTTTTCTAGCTAAAAATGGAGGCTTTTAAGTATTTTTGCTATCGCCATCACAAAACAAACAATAACCATATAAATCAGTACGATACATAAAACAATAAAAAGTTAATCTATTCTTAACAATATTCCAACTCCTATTTTGGCTGTCAAATTGCTTACAATTTGACATCATTCTGTGATCTCCCTTTCAATTCTTGATCTTTCGTTAACTTACTTTTTGATCTTATACAAAAGTATAAATAAGATAAAAGACACCATTTCGAAAGTAAACGTAAAATAGGAGGAAGCAATGACTGTTTCCCGCAGAACTTTTATCAAAGGACTCGCAGCCAGCGGTGCAGCAATGACTGTTTCTACCCCTGTTATTGCTAATTCAGGAAATTCAGCTTCTAACACGCGATCGCGTCCAGAGAATGCCCCTAATCTATTAATTGTTTTCCCAGATGAAATGCGTGCTCACGCATTACAGTTTATGGGGGAAGACCCTTCAATTACACCTAATTTGAATAAATTTGCGAAGCAAGCCAAAGTAATGACGCAGATGGCTTCAAACTACCCTCTTTGTTCTCCATTCCGAGGCATGTTTATGACAGGTCAATACCCTGTTCGTAATGGTATTACAGGAAATGCTCACGATTATGGTGGCAAAGTAGGTATTGATTTATCTCCTTATGCAAAATGTTGGTCTGATGTTTTAAAATCACTCGACTACAGCACAGGCTATATCGGAAAATGGCACCTTGATGCACCTTACGAACCATTTATTGAAAGTTACAACAACCCAATGGAAGGTCGTTATTGGAATGAATGGGCTGCACCAGATAGACGCCATGGTTTTGATTTTTGGTATTCTTATGGTACTTACGATTTACATTTAAAACCAATGTATTGGGCAAACGATACACCTCGTGATAAACCAATTTACATTGATCAATGGGGGCCTGAACATGAAGCTGATATGGCAATCAAGTTCCTCAAAAATGAAAACAATCAATTTAGAGATAATTCAAAACCATTTGCATTAGTGGTTTCAATGAATCCACCTCATTCACCTTATGATCAAGTACCGAAAAAATACCTCGATGCTTATCAAGGTAAGACATCAAAAGAGCTCAATACACGCCCTAATGTACAGTGGGATACTGAATATCAAGAAGGCTATGGCCCTCAATATTTCAAAGAATATATGGCAATGGTCAACGGTGTTGATGAGCAATTTGGTCGCATCGTAGATGAATTAGAAAAACAAGGCCTTGCTGATAATACTCTCGTTGTTTTCTTCTCTGATCATGGTAGTTGCTTAGGGGCAAATGGACAAGCAACAAAAAATAATCCTTATGAAGAATCCATGCGTGTTCCTATGATGTTTCGTTTACCAGGTAAAATTAAACCAGGTACTGACGATGCATTAATGTCAGCACCTGATATTTATCCGACAATCTTAGGGCTACTTGGTTTATCAGAATGGATCCCTGATTCAGTAGAAGGTACTGATCTTGCAGATAGAGTAGTCACAGGCAAAGGCGACACAGCAAACTCTCAGCTTTATCTCTTTATTCCTTATGGTGAACCTTCATTTGGTAAACGAGGTGTAAGAACCAAAACTCATACTTTGGTTATAGATAGACAAGATGGGCAACCATTGAAATATACTTTATATGACAATGTGAACGATCCATATCAAATGAAAAATATTGCCAAAGATAATATGCCTTTAATTGAGAAATTAATTAAAGAAGAATTAACCCCTTGGTTGGAAAAAACAGGAGATTCTTGGCGCGCCACTGAATTTATTACGGCAACAACCAATAAATTAAATAAAACAATATCGACATGTAAAGAAAAATAAATCATAACCACCCGTAAAACGGGTGGTTTGCTCTTGCCCTATAAGGGCTTGTTACCGACTGCGCCTAAATGACGCTGCTTTCTCTTCGTTCAAGCTCAGTGTCTTTGCTACTTTGGCTTACCCCTTGAAGGGGTTTTCATATTCTTTATTGCTCAATTTATCCGAGATTAAATTCGACTTTTCTTGCTCTCTGATATACTTTTGAATTGTGGCTTCATTGAGTCCAACTGTTGTGACATAGAACCCTTCCGCCCAAAACTTTCTGTTGCCAAATTTATATTTGAGATTGGCATGTCTATCAAAGATCATCAACGAACTTTTATCTTTCAAATATCCCATGAAGCTTGATACGCATATCTTCGGTGGAATACTCACTAACATATGAACATGATCTGGCATAAGGTGCCCTTCGATTATTTC